>JAQBCT010000263.1:0-3823 GCA_032124855.1 Gammaproteobacteria bacterium | reverse complement strand
CGCCTGTGAGCAATACCGTCCATGGCCGCGGCAGGTGCGCAAGGTGCGGCGCCCAATCCGCGCGCAGTGCAGGAAGCGATGCCACATCCAACTCATGCAATGGCAGATCGTTGACGAGCACGTTGTCGGCGTCGTCCAGATAATACTGGCGCGATGAAATCACCAGATCGAAACGGCGTGGATGCGACCAGGGACGACCCACATGTACCAGCCGCGTCCGCCCTTGGGAGGCTCGCGCAATCCAGCGCGCCACCAATTCATTGCGTCGTCCCGCCGTAAGCACGATGTCAGGCCACGGCGGCACGAGCGGATCGGATGCGGCGCGCTTCAGCGCCGCGAGCGTGGGCATTCGCTGCGCGTGCAGCAGCAACTCAAAGCCGCGGAAGTGCAATGTCTTCGTGACGAATGGCCAGCCAATCGCGTTGGCCAACGCCAGCAGTTGTGCATAATCGCCAAGCTTGGGGCCTTTCAATATCCACACGAGGGGCGTGCGCGCCCGCACATTCGACATCGCCGCTCCCGCGTCGGTAAACTCGCCAGGCACAAAAATTCCGATCGACAGCGCTGGATTATGGATGACACGAGCCGATTTCTCACCAGCGCAGCACAGGCCGTGCAGCCGTGCTTGCTGACGACTCCGCGCTGGTGAGACTTTGATCCTCGACCGCTATCTGATGCGACTGGTGCTGTGGCCCACCGTCGCAGGATTCGCGCTGCTCACGTTGCTCGTCTCGGCGTTCAATGCCGGTGTGCTGCTGCGCGATGCCGCGTACTCGCGCATCCCACTCGAGAATGTGTTGACGATGATTGGTCTGCGCGACCTGATCGCCGCAGAGGTGTTGCTGCCGACCTCGCTGTATGTGGGCGCGCTGACCACACTCAATCAGTGGCATCGCAATCGCGAGGCATTCGCCCTCTACGGCGCAGGCGCACTACCCACCCGCGTGGCACGACCCGTCTGGGAGCTTGCAGTGCTGGTCTGCATCGGTGTTGCGGCGCTTTCGCTATATGCACGGCCTTGGGCATTTGCAGAAGGCTATCGACTGGACGCGGCGGCCACCCGACTCTCGGCCGCGGCGATGCAACCCGATCGCTTCTACAATTTCGGCACCGACGTGGTCCTGAGTGCGCAGTTCATCGATCGTGATACGCAACTCATGCGCGGGGTCTTCGTGCAGCGCCGCGAGGCCAACCAGATCAATGTCATACGCGCCGAAACAGGGACCATCCACAGTGCCCAAGCCGACGCACGACAGTTCGTGGATCTGGGCCGCGGTGTCAGCTATTCGATCAGCGAAGCGGGGGTGGCAGACCGAGTGACACGGTTCGCGCAACTCGTCTACTACGCGGACGCACCGGCCACGGCGGATGTCGAGAACAAGCGGCGCGCGATGCCAACGGCGTCGCTGATGCTGATGGATGCACCCAAGGAACGCGCAGAACTGCAATGGCGGTTCTGCCTGCCGATCATTGCGCTGCTGATGACGCTCATCGCAGTGGAACTGGCGCGCGCGAAGCCGGGCAGCGGTCCGTACGCGCGATTCGTGGCCGGCATAGCGATCTATATGATCGTCTTCAATCTCGCGGCAGTGGCCCGCACCTGGCTCGAAAACGATCTCGTGGGCGCCTTCCCTGGCATGTGGTGGGTGCCCGCCTTGACGGGCGCGTTCTACGTGGTGCTGCGCCAGCTGCCAACGCTCAGCATGAAGCGCCCTGGATGAATCGCGCATTCGCCTACCTCTCGCGCGAACTGGCCAAGAGCTACGCCGTCATCGCGCTCGCGCTACTGGTGCTCTTCGATCTGATGGCGTTCCTCACCGAGGCGGAGGATGTCGGCGACGGTCGCTACGGCGTACTCGATGCGCTGCTCGTGGTCGTGTACGCAACACCCGCGCTGCTGGTGGATCTGTCGCCATTCATTGCATTGCTGGGCACCTTGAATGCGTACGCTGCACTGAGGGCGTCCAACGAAGTCACCGCGCTGCGCGCCGCTGGCATGTCCAGCGTTCGAATCGGCATCCATGCGGTGTGGTTTGCGGCCGCCTTCATGGTGCTGATTGCGGGGGTCGAACTCACCGCGCGGCCCTTGCACCTTGAAGCGACGCTGCTGCGCATGCACGAAACCGCACCCAGCGGCAATCCGCTGCGTGGCAGCGGGTTCTGGATCCGCACGGGATCGACTTTCGTCAACGTCGCCGCACTCGAAGATGCGGCGCTGCCAACGGCCATCCGCATATTCAGTTTCGCCGACGCGGGGCAACTACAGCGCTACGTTCGTGCCGATGCCGCTCGGGTTGTATCACCTTCGGATTGGCGTCTCAGCGGCGTATTCACCAAGGCGTATGCAGATGACGGAGGACCATCACTCAGCGAAGGGGCTGCGGTGCAACACTGGTCGCCGACGTGGGATCAGAGCACTGCGCTGTACGATCTCACCCCAGCCAGCTACGCGATGGTGGAGCTCAAGCACCGCATCGACCAAACCGACGAAGCCACACTGGCGCGAGACGCGCGCGCAGAGTTCTGGCGTCGCGCAGCATTGCCGCTGGCCGCTGTTGCGTACGCGCTGCTGGCCACGCCCTTTGCCTTACTGGGCGCGATTCGCGGCGGCCGAGCGACCCGGCTCGCACTCGGCGCCACCGCAGCATTCATCCTCTATATCGGCGAGCAGGTGGCAGCCAACGTGGGTATACTCGCGGGCCTTCCCTATGCCGTTACCGCCTGTGTGCCGCCTGCCCTGATTCTGTTTGGCTCAGCGTTTCTGCTGCGGCGTCTCGACTGACGGTCACAATTCATGCGCCTGCTGCAGCTCTTCATTCAACGCTATCCCTTCCAGAGCCTGTTCCTGGCAGCGGCGCTGCTGCTGGCCGGCGTTGCTGGCGGCGTCGGGATGTCGTCATTGCTGCCTGCGCTGGAACTGGTGGCGGGTCCGCACACAAACGACGCGACACCGAATCCATTCGCCGAAAGCGTCAACCAGGCACTGGCGACCATCGGCGTGTCGCCCACGCTTGGCCTGCTGCTGGCGATCATTCTCGGCGCCATTCTGGCAAAGAATGCGCTCGTCTTCATCGCGGAGCTGCGCATCGGCTACATCTCCGCCGACGTTGCTACTGAGCTGCGCATGAACCTGCTGAGCGCATTGATTGCGTCACGCTGGTCGTTCTTCACGGGCCAGTCCACGGGTGCGCTTGCCAATGCGATGGCTACCGAGGCGTGGCGCGCTGCCCAGGCGTACGTATTCGCTGTGCGGGTATTCGCCGCCGCGATCGAGGCCAGCGTGTACACGGCGGTGGCTGTGCTGGTGTCGTGGCAGGCAACCCTGCTGTGCTTCATCGCCGGTGTCGTCGTCCTGTCTTCGTCGCACGTCTTCGTGCGCATCGCGCGTCGGGCGGGCGATCGTCAGACGCACTGGTACCGGTCTCTGCTCGCCACCCTGGGCGATGTACTGCAATCGGTAAAAACCTTCAAAGCGATGGGCCGCGACCACGTCGCTGAGGAAGTGCTATCCCTGGAAACCCACAAGTTGCGCGGTGCGCTGCGCGGCCAGGTATTTGCGGAGTCCGGCCTCGATGGGGCGCAGGAATCCGTGCTGGGTGTGCTGATCATCGGCGGCATCTATGTGGCGCTGACGTTCTTCGACGTGCAGTTCGCAACGGTTACCTTCATGGCGCTGGTGCTGGGCCAAACACTGAAGCGCGTCGGCAGAATTCAGAAGCAGTACCAGAAGATGCTGAGCTGCGAGAGCGCGTACTGGGCGCTGGCAAAGACCATCGCCGACGCCGTAGCCAACAGCGAGGATCTGCGCGGCACGACCGCTCCC
>JAQBCT010000262.1:0-6315 GCA_032124855.1 Gammaproteobacteria bacterium | reverse complement strand
AAGGAGTTGAAGGTGTGGTGGGCTACATAGCGCAGCAGGCCCTTCACGGCGATCAGCGCACTGATGAACGCCATCACGAATCCGGCGGCGAACATCGGCACATCCTCGACGTGCAGCAGCTCGATGTTCTGCATCAGATCGAAGCCTGTCGCAGCAACCATGATGGGAATGGCCAGAAAGAACGAAAATTCGGTGGCCGCCACCCGCGATAACCCCGTGAGCAATCCGCCGATGATGGTAGCGCCCGCGCGCGACGTGCCAGGGATCAGCGAAACACATTGCGCGATGCCGATAAGCAGCGCGTCGCGCCAAGACATGTTGTCGACTTCGTCCACGCGCACAGCCAATGGCCTGCGTTCCACCCAGAAGATGATCAGTCCGCCAACGATCAGCGCCACGGCCACGCTAATGGGATTGAAAAGGTAGATCTTGATCTGTTGATGAAACAACAGCCCGAGCAATGCGGCCGGTAGAAACGCCACGAACAGATTCAGGACGAAGCGTTGCGCACGCACGTCGCTGAACAATCCGCGCGTGACGCCCAGCAACTTGGCGTGATACTCCCACACCACTGCCAGGATGGCGCCCAGCTGGATGACGATCTCGAATACCTTGCCCTTGTCATCGTTGAAATCGAGCAGGTCGCCCGCAATGATCAGATGTCCAGTGCTTGAGATGGGCAGAAACTCGGTTACACCTTCGATGATGCCAAGCAGCAGCGCTTTGGCGATGACGATCCAATCCATCGTGATGGCCTACGTCAGAGCCAGCCGGACTTGCGGAAGCGCCACCAGATGATGGCGCACGATGTTGCAATGAGTCCGAGCGCGGCTGGATAGCCCCAGGCCCAGTTCAATTCCGGCATGAACGCGAAGTTCATCCCCCAGATGCCGGCAAATGCGGTGGCCACCGCAAAGATGCCCGCCCACGCCGCGAGCCGTTTGGTTACTTCATTTTCCTCAATGGTCACCATCGACAGGTTCACGGCCATCGCGGTGCTGATGGTGTCGCGAATCGTATCGATGGACGCGTTCAGGCGGGCCAGATGATCACCCACGTCGCGAAAGTACTCGTGAGAGTTCGCGCATACTTCCGGCGCGCGTGTCCCATACAGGCGCCCGGCGCCTTCCAACAGCGGCGCCACCGCGTGCTTCAGCACCATCACCTTGTTCTTCAGCAGATACAGCGCCTCGATATTGCTGCGCGCCACGCCGCGCGCCTTGGAGAAGATGGAGGCCTCGATGGTTTCGAGTTCCGTCTCCAGCATGTCGAGCACCGGAAAGTAGCGATCCACAACGGCGTCCATGAGTGCATACAGAACAAACCCAGCGCCGTGTTTCAACAGATGCGGTTCGCGTTCGCACCGCTCGCGAATGGCCATGAAGTTCTGCTGGCTGTGATTGCGCAGCGACAGCACGTAGTTGGGTCCAGCGAACACGTCGACTTCGCCCGTGCGAATCTCACCATCGATCATTTCGAGCAAATGCATCACCACGAATACACAGTCGCCATACTCTTCGATTTTGGGGCGTTGATGGCCGTGGCGGGCATCCTCCACGGCAAGCGGGTGCAAGCTGAACTCTTCCTGCATCACCGCCAGATCGTTGAGGTTCGGGTCGCGCAGCGCCACCCACACGAAACAACCGGGTTCGAGGAGATAGTCACTGATCTGTTCGATCGTGGGGTCGGCCAGACGCGCGCCATCGCGGTAAGCGACGCAATTCACTACGGCGTTTGGTGAAGTGGTCTGCAGTGGCTGCACCACGCCAGCCGCAACTGCCGGTTCGCTACTCATGCACAACTCCGCGGGATGGGGTTCGATTCTGCCACACGCGTCGAACGATGCGCGTATTCAGTTGTGTGGCAGCGTTGCGACGGAGCGCCACATTCGCTGCGCTGCGTCAGCGTCGATTCGTTCCGTATTGACGATCGAATGGTCGAGCTGCTCCGCCACGGCGTAGTCACGCAGTGATTGCACACAACTGATGAACTGGCTTTCCGTGATGCCGAGATCGAGCGGATTGGCGCGCACCCCGCACCGTTTCACCCGGTCCAAAACCTCGCCGGGTGCGTTGTCCTGAAGCGTACTCATTGCGATTGAACACAGGCAAATCAGTTCGCCATGCAGCAGTTGTGCCCCCGTCGCGTATTCGTAGGCATACGCCAGAAAATGTTCCGATCCCTCTTCGAATCGTGAGTGGCCAAGCACAACAGATGCAGCGCCGATGCGTCGATACGCCGACATGAGCCAGCGAATTGCCCCAGGAGTGACGTGTCTGATTTCGTCGGCGCGTTCGTCGAGTTCGTGCAGCAGTTCGCGTCCCAGCACGGCGGCCGATTCGTTCCACGGAACCCCCTCGCCCCGGGTGGCCGCGAGTTGCCAGTCGAAGAGCCCGGTGTGGCACGAAAGAATATCGCCGATTCCAGCGCGATTCAGGCGCTGCGGTGCGCCTCGTATCAGTTCCAAATCCAGGATGACAAATGCGGGTGCGATGTTGCCCAGGTATTTCACGCGGCCCGCGTCGCGCACACCGACGGCGTTGGTGAATGCAGCATCCACAGATGCAATCGAAGGCACCAGGATCAACCGTTTGCCGGTCTGCCATGCGACGAATTTGGCAGTATCCAGGGCCGATCCACCGCCGATGCCAACCACCGTGTCGCCGTCCGGCTCTGCATCGAGCAGACCATGCAGATGCTCAATGCGCATGTCACCGGCGTTGATCACCCTGGCCGCAGGCGGCGCGCCGATTGCAACCGTCGACCAGGGTGGTTCATTCACGCATGCTGTATATGGGCCAATGCCGCCCAACAGGTCGCTGACGTCACCCTCTTGAACATCCAGCAGTGGCCAGTCGTTTGACGCCATCAGCCGCGAAGTTCGTGCGCGTATTTGCGTATCTTTACCAGCGCCTCAACGGCCGCTGCCGCGTCGTTCCGGCTGCCCATCAGCAGCTGGTGTTTGAACCACAGCGTTGTATCCGCAAGCTGTCTGGCAACGGGCAAACTCTGCGCGGCATAGTTCGGCCATTCGTTGCCACCCCTGTGGCGCGGCGCAAGAGAGGTGGGTGATGCGAATGCAGCGAGGCCGTGCACGGCCGGGTAGCTCATGGTCATTGGAATACCTTCCGCTGCGAGTGCGGTTCGGATCGATTCACGCGGCAGGCCGAATGCCTGCTCGTCGATGCGCACGACGTAGCAATAGTAGCCCTGCGACGTCGTGCGCGGATCGCGTGCCTGAGGCACCACGCCGGGGATGCGCGCCAGTTCATCATTCAGATACAGTGCATTCGCGTTGCGGTTGGCGTTTTGTGAATCGAAGCGCGACAGCTGCGCCAGCAACACCGCTGCCTGCCACTCCGTCATCCGGTAGTTACCGCCCAGCACGAAGTGACTGTAGAACCATTCGCCCGGTTGCCGGCCGCAGTCGCAGAGCGATCGTATGCGTGCTGCCTTTGAGGAGTCATTGACGGTCACCGCGCCCCCTTCGCCAGCTGTCAGTAACTTGGATTGCTGAAAGGACCAGGTGCCGGCTGCACCGAATCCGCCCACAGGCTTCCCGTTCCAGCTCGACCCATGTGCATGTGCGCAGTCTTCGATCAATGCCAGGTCGTGCTGGGCACACAGCCGTGTCAGCCGGTCGAGATCTGCCGGATGCCCGGCCAGATGCACGGCAATCACAGCACGGGTGCGGGGTGTCATGGCGGCCAGCACGGCGTCGCAGTCGATACAGAAAGTATCAGCATCCACATCCACAAGAATGGGAATCGCGTTGACAAAGGCAATGGCAGCGGCCGACGCGAAGAACGTGTAGTCAGTGACGATCACCTCATCGCCCGCACCGACGCCTGCACCGAGCAGCGCCAATTCCAGTGCGTGAGATCCATTGGTGGCAGCGATGGCGTGATGCACGCCGATGAAATTCGCCCACGCCGCTTCGAAGGCGCGCACCTGCTTGCCTTCAGAGGACCACCAGCGGCCGGATTCGAGCACATCGAGCAACCGCGCGCGTTCGGTGTCGTCCCACTGCGGCCACGTGGGATAGCCTGTCGTGCGTACGGAGGTGCCACCCTTGATTGCAAGTTCAGCCACGGCGCGAGTGCCTCATGGGCGAATACCCAGCACGCGCTCCATGCCGGAAAAGCGCACCACTCTGAATTCCTCGGCCATCGCCAGGCCGTGCGCCCGTCCTGTGGCCATCGCGCCACCGCGCAACATCGGTTCGATGAAGGCGCGCAAATCGCCCTCTTGCGCCCGTTCGAGTGCGTCGATGATATGTCCCGCCGTGCGTGCTTGCAGGCGCAGTTGATTCACGTAGTGACGCAGCATCGTCTCGTGCGCCAGCGCCGCCTCGAGCTTGGCGTCGATGGTGCCGCTGATATCCACCGGCGTTGTCACTTCCATCACCCGGCGCGCGAAATACCAACGCTCGTACACGCCGTGCGGTGCGAGGCCCTCGGTGAAATGCTCCGGATGGTGTTTGTCGAACTGCGCCGTCCAGTACGTTTCGTCCACGGCATGGGCGACGCGAATATGATCCTGATTGTCTTCATGAAACGCGCCGTACGGATCGAATGAAATCACAGCGTAGGGTTTGATCCGTCGCACGTGGTAGATGAACCGCTCGCGCAGCGCCACTTCGCTGCTGTCACCGAGGCGATCCGTTTCCCAATTGAGCTCAATGATTTCATCGATGCCCAAGATGGCGGCGGCACGATGCAATTGTTCGGTGTTGACAGCAATGGTCTCGGCAACACCGAGGCCTACCGAGTCGTAGCGATCATCTGTTACCCGCAGCAGCACGACGCGCGCGCCGCGATCCACCATGGCGCGCAGCGTGCCGCCGCAGAACAGCGCCGCATCATCCGCATGCGCGACGATGACGAGCACCGTGTGACCCGGACCGGGCAGCGATTGACTCATCGGATATCAGTGGTGCATTGGATGAGGCGATGTTGGCGGGCGCCTCGCAGAGATTCAACTGATTTGGCCGCCTGCTGCGCAAGTTTGACGGCGAGATAGCGATGGAAATGCTGGAGGTAGCTTTCCTTGTATCGCACCGACGCCACGCCGCCGGGTCGCTCCGCAAGGCCGTTTCTCAAGCGCGTGAGCCATGCCATCGAGTAGATTGCGCGCGCATGATGCAAGCGACGTCGCTCAGCCGCCCATCGACATATTCCAATACCGCCGCCCCAGCTCCACGCGCCACAGCAGGAATGCCGCGGTAGAGCCAACGGCGAGCAGCACCAGCCAGCGAGGTGCATCGAGCCATTGAATCGCCGCAGCGAAGGCGAGCAGCGTTGCCACTGTGGCAACGGGGCTGACCAGGTCGCGGCGCGTAGCGGGTTCCACATTGCTGAAAAATTCCGCATTGTCGGCGTCACGCCGCGCACGCACAAAAACGTCCTGGCTCACCCACATCGATACGCTGTAGACCGCTGCGAGGGTCACCAGCCACCACGCCACGTAGGGTGTGCAGGTGAGATCGACGAAGGTGAATTCCAGCACGCCGATGCCGAAAGGCAGCATCAGATCGCGCACATTCGGTACCCAGCGAAAGCGCATGACCACGCTCGTATAAAACAGCCACACCTGCAGAATGCCCAGCATCGCTGCGCTCACCTGCACCCAATCCACCACGGTCTGCCAATTGAGCGTGAACAAGGAAGGCGTCGCCTGGATGCGCCCCCACAGAAACTCCAAAGCCAGCGCCTGGATGATGCTGAGCAGTGTCATCAGCACGGAGGGAAACAGATCTCTGGCTCGGCTCCGAATGGTCTGCATACGAGGGTGCCTCTTCCGGGCGCAATGTAGGTGATGCGTACGCGATTGTAGGCGGCCGTGCGTGCGCTTCCCAGGCGTCGTCGGGCCGATGCGTTCGGTATAGTGACGAGCCAACACCAACACAATCGGGAGATTCAAATGCCACGTCTACGCCAGGTGAGTCGCGCAAATGCCCCTGACAACGTCAAAGCGATTTACCAACAGCTGTTTGGTGACAGAGACCCTGTCACCGCGCCCGGTACCGCAACCGGCACGCCCGGCAACTGGTGGACCGTATTCGCCCTGGTGCCCGATTGCTTCGACCACGCGGTGAAGGGCTTCCGCTTCTATCGCGGAGACAACCGCCATCTGGATGCGAAGCTGCGCGAGCTTGGACAGACCCGCGCCGGCTACGCGCGCGGCAGCCAGTTCGTTTTTTCGCAGCACTGCAAGGCAATGCGCAGCCTTGGCTTCACTGAAGAACAGATCGAAGCCATACCGGCATGGCAGTGCGCCAGCTGCTTCTCTGACGTCGAACGGGCCGTGCTGGCC
>JAQBCT010000261.1:0-2641 GCA_032124855.1 Gammaproteobacteria bacterium | reverse complement strand
GAAGAATCGACCGTGACGGAGCACTAGCCCGACTTTACCGCGTTCGTGGCACGAGTGCGCGCAGGTGCCCCAGGGACAGGGTGTTGGGACACACCCGATGTATGACCTACGTCTTCAGGTAGCGGCCGAGATCCAGGGCGTCGAAGAGCTGCCTGGCCAAGGGGTCGAGTTGGGAGTGCACGCGATGCGTGCGGGGCCGGCCCCGACCGGAAGAGGTCAGGACGTGAACCTCCTTGATCGACGAAAGGCTCTCCAACATCTGCGGGATGGTCACCTTGATACCCTTGCACAGAAGCTCCAGTCGCAGGAGCGAGCAGAGCAGTAGCGCCGCTACGCAGCAGAAGGCATGAACTCGAAGCTTCTGGTCGGTCCAGTGGAATGATGGGCGAAAGGAGACGTACTGGACATTCTTCATCTGCCGGAACGCTCCTTCCACGAAGTGCTGACCGCGATAGGCCAGAACCACTTGCTCGTCTGACCACTCGCCTTGATCGGAGAAGAGAATCGTCTTGCCCAGGAGAGTCCGCTGCAGGCGCCGGTAAGCCGAACCATCGAAGCGATAACGAAGCTTCGGCAGACCCTTGGCCTTGCCCTTGGAGTCGGTCTCGATCTGCACCCGGAACAAATCCTTCATGTGCCGGCCTCGCAGGATCCGAGCCATCACCTTCTCGGCAGATGTTACGGTTGGCCTTCGTCCGTGCACTTGGCCTCGCCGCCACCGCTCAAGCGACCGCTGGTAGGTGCCGAGCTTCACGTGGCGCTTGGCAATCTCCCGCTGGAGGGTCCTGGTCTGCGCGGTGAAGAGGTTCTCGTTGAAGGTCACGAGGATCGTGAACGATCGCCCGAAGACCTCCTTCTCCGTGCGGTGGGCGTAAACACCGGCCGGAAAGAGTTCCTTGTCCAAGCGCCGGTACTTCTTCCTGGGGATCGCCAGCAGATCCTCATGCTGCGTGGGCACCAGCGAACCGACGATGTGGTAGGGACTGCCGACCAGCGACTCGATGATGTCCTGGGCGTTGTTGCCCTTGTCGAAGACGAGCGTGATGTCTTGCACGTCCTTGGCGAAGAGCCGGTAGCGGTCAACGAGATCACCCAAGACGGATCGGAACGTCGGCGCATCTGGCTGATTGCCAGGGTAGAGGTGGTGGAACAGTGGGATCTGATGGTCGCGGGTCACCAGCAGGGCCAGGCCCAGAATCCGCAGCGCGGCGCGGCCTTCTTTGCTGTGGCCGCGCTGGGGGAGGCTCGGGCGAGCGTTGAACGTGTCGATGAACGTGAAGAAGTTGGTGGCGTCGTAGAACAGGCAGCTGAGGTCGAGCTGGTACTCCGTGACCACCCGTTGCGTCAGTTCCCGCTCGACGTCGATGAGCGCCGCTTCGGTGACGCGCTCCATGTTGTCCCAGTAGCGCTGCGAGCTGAGCTGGCTGGACTGGACCTTCATCGACCGCGGGAGGGTGGTCCGCTCGTACCACCCGGCCAGCTTCGCCTTGCTGCTGGGGGCCACCGCCCGGTTCAGGGCCGCCAGCAGAAGATATGTGCCCACGCTGGGGCCGGCGCCACTTCGCTTGGGGACAGCGCGGTCGATCGTCTCCACGAACCGCAACCGCTTGGATAGGTCATACAGGGCGGTGACCGCCCCGAATTCCAGCACCGGCGCTTCGGGCAGCGGCATCAGAGCGGTGGGGCTCTTCTCCAGGGCCGCGGCGACCTCGTCGGCGGTGCCCAGATAGATCTGGCGGACGATCTTGGGGCGGCCGTCTACTCGCTGGCATTCCCGGAGGTAGTAGTAGGTGCGGCCCTTGATCTTCTTGGCGGTGAGGCTGGCCATTCTTTAGGTCATACAATACCACAGCTCGGCCGCCCTTTGCAAGCACTGACCAAGCAATACCACTACATTCTGTGGAAAATCTGGCCAGGTCCCCGATCCCTGGTGGCGCAGCACTTTAGGTCATACGATCAATCGGCATGAGTCCCAGGCCCACCTCGGTACGGAAATCACGGTATTCTCAGCATTTACGGCAGCCACCCAGCCCCGCCGCCGCGAGCTTCACTCGTCGCTGCGCGGTAAAGTCGGGCTAGGTTGCTCGCAGATTCAGGACAGAGCGTCACCGTCGTGGCGCCGGAGGAAGATCAACTCGGCAAGGGCATTCGGCGCCTGACGCATCTCGACGATCCACGGCAGATCGGATTCCTTCTGGAGCACCTCTCAACACCGCGAGCGCTCGACCAACTCGATTCGGTTGACATCCGCCGACTTGCCATGATGCAGGTGTCGCTTTGGGGCAATGAGGGTGTGTCCATGTCGCTCGAAGGCGCGGAAGAGGGACTGCGACGCAATCCGTCGGCCGTGCATGATCTCCAGGCAATTCTCGAGTATCGGCGTGCGCACACCCATACACGCATGACGGACCTGCTCGTGGACATCGCTGGCCCGCTTGCCGTGCATGCCGAGTACACACGAGACGAGATCCTGGTCGGGCTCGGACGTTGGGATGTAGATCGACGCCCGCGGTTTACGGAGGGTGTTCTCCACCTCGCCGATCGGAGAGTCGACGCGTTCTTCGTCACGCTGCATAAGACCGAGGACGGATACTCGCCGACAACGATGTACGAGGACTACGCGATCAGCGATCGCCTCTTC
>JAQBCT010000260.1:0-5175 GCA_032124855.1 Gammaproteobacteria bacterium | reverse complement strand
GTCCAACATCGACCTTACTGCCGCCGAAGTAGAGCTGCAGCGCATGGAGCAGCGCGAACAGCGTTTGAAGCGGGCGCTTCGAGAAACCGAAGGCGTCTACGAATTCGTCCTGATCGACTGCCCACCGTCATTGAATATGTTGACGCTGAACGCGCTCGTCGCGAGCCATACTGTGCTGATTCCGATGCAGTGTGAGTACTACGCATTGGAAGGATTATCGGCACTGCTGGATACGATCGAGGGGGTTAAACGCCGCGCGAATCCGACGCTGCGCGTGGAGGGCATTCTGCGCACCATGTATGATCCACGCAGCAGTTTGACGCGGGATGTATCACGTCAGCTGTTGAAGTTCTTTGGCGAGAAGGTGTTCCGCACGGTGATCCCGCGCAATGTTCGCCTGGCCGAGGCGCCCAGTCACGGGTTGCCGGTTGTTCTCTATGATCGTCAATCGCGCGGAGCGGTTGCATATATGGCGCTGGCCGGCGAATTGAAACGTCGTGGCACAGACGGGGGAAGTGGCGCGTGATCAAGAAGCGAGGCTTGGGACGGGGGCTCGATGCGCTGCTCGGTGTGGATGACGCCGACGCGTTTAACGCTACCGAGCCCGGCGCTTCCAGCCTAGGTGAAATCCCGATCGATGATATCCACCCCGGGCAATATCAACCGCGACGCAGCATGTCGGACGACACGCTGGCCGAGCTCGCTGCATCCATCAAGGCGCAGGGTGTGATGCAGCCGATCGTGGTGCGCCATCGACCCAGCGGCGGTTATGAGATCATTGCAGGGGAGCGGCGTTGGCGCGCAGCGCGTATGGCGGGGCTCAGCGATATTCCGGCGCTGATCAAGGATGTCAGCGACGAACGCGCCATTGCCATGGCGCTGATTGAGAATATTCAACGGGAAGACCTCAACCCCCTGGAGGAGGCGTTCGCGTTACAGCGGTTGCAGGAGGAGTTCCATCTCACGCAACAGCAAGTTGCCGATGCAGTGGGAAAATCGCGAGTCGCAGTCACCAATCTGATTCGGCTCATTAACCTCGCCCCGCCCGTGCGAGCGATGCTGGCGGGGGGCGAGCTGGAAATGGGCCATGCCCGCGCCCTGTTGTCGCTCGCTCCACTGGACCAGGAAGAGGCGGCACGGGTCGTCATTGCGCGCGGTATGTCCGTGCGCCAAACGGAAGCGCTAGTGCGTAAACGGCTCGAACCGGCGCCGCTGGTGCCGATGGTCGCGCCGCGTAGCAAGGATCCGGATACCGCGCGTCTCGAGCGGGAGCTGTCAGACCGAATCGGCGCGCCGGTTACCATCACGTTTGATGGCAAGAAGACTGGCACCGTCGTTATTCGCTACGGCAGCGTCGACGAACTGGAAGGCATTCTGACGCATCTGCGCTGAGCCGCGGCGCGCGCACCGCCACTTTTATTGCGCTGCACCAACGCCCTCTCTATACTACGCGCGCCTTGCGCAGGGGCGGTTCATTGAACCCCCGAAATATGAGTTCAAAGGGTGGGGCGCGCATCAGGATCGTCGAACGTATCGTGCCGTTGCCCTTGAAGATTGTGGCGGTGCAGGGTGTCTTCACTGTAGCGCTTTCGATGTTGTTCTTCGTGTCGGGCGGCGCGCACGCGATGGCGGCATTGTCCGCCGGCGTGGCGATTGTTGTCCCTGGTGCGTGGTTTGCGTGGCGAGTGAATTCGACGCGGGCGGTTGCGGGGCAGTCACTCGATGCGGCACGAAGACTGCTAGGCAGCGGCGTGACTAAACAGCTGCTCACAGTGGGTCTGCTCGTCGTGGCTTTCGCTTGGTTTCGCCCCGAGCCGGTGGCATTTTTTGCCACGATGATTGCGTTGCAGGGCGTGTACCTGCTGACGCCCTTGCTTGAAAGACGATGAGGTTGGGAAGGAAGTTTGATGGCTAGCGAAACCGCGACATCCAGCGCATACATTCAGCATCACCTGACCAATCTGACGTATGGCCAACTGCCGGACGGCAGTTTGGGATTTGCGCACAGCGCCGAGCAGGCTCGCGAGATGGGGTTCTGGTCGATCAATGTCGACTCGATGGGCTGGGCCATCGGGATGGGATTGCTGTTCGTCTGGTTGTTCGGCCGTGCTGCACGCAACGCAACTGCTGGCGTCCCGGGTGGATTGCAGAATGGTGTCGAAATGGTCGTGGAATACATCGACGACCTGGTCGGCAGCATCTTCGTCTACAAGAACGACCTGATCGCGCCCATGGCGCTGACGATTTTCGTCTGGGTCTTCATGATGAATTCAATGGACCTGCTGCCGGTGGACTGGCTGCCCACAGCGGCGGGTTGGTTGGGCATTCATTACATGAAGGTCGTCCCCACTACAGATCCGAACGTCACGCTCGGCATGGCATTGGCCGTGTTCGTGCTCATCCTCTACTACAGCGTCCGCCGCAAAGGTCTAGGCGGATTCATCGGTGAGCTGGCGTTTCATCCGTTCCCCAAGATCCTGGCGCCGTTCAACCTGTTTCTCGAAGGCGTAACGCTGATCGCCAAGCCCCTCTCTCTCGGATTGCGGCTGTTCGGCAACATGTACGCCGGCGAGATGATTTTTATCCTGATCGCGCTGCTGTACTCCAGCCTCGCGTGGGGCCTGGTAGGCGGGGTCCTGCAGTGGGCGTGGGCGGCGTTTCATGTGCTGATTATTTTTCTGCAGGCGTTGATTTTTTCGGTTCTAACGGTCGTGTACATGGCGCAGGCCCACGACGTCGAAGAAGACCATTAATTGAAGATAAAGGAGCAATCATGGAACTAGCAGTTCTTCTCTACGTGGCCGGCGCCCTGATGATGGGCCTCGGGGCCGTTGGCGCCGCCATTGGCGTGGGCGTGCTGGGTGGAAAGTTTCTCGAAGGCGTTGCCCGTCAGCCGGAGCTGTTGCCGATGCTGCGTACCCAGCTGTTCATCGTGCTGGGTCTGGTTGACGCGGTGCCGATGATCGCTGTCGGCATCGCGCTGTATGTGATTTTTGCTGTCGTCCCCACAGCGATTGGCGCGTAGCAACGAACACGCTTAGGGACTGGTAACGGAGAGCTCGACCGTGAACATTACAATGACACTCTTCGCGCAGTCGTTGACCTTCGTGGTCTTCGTCTGGACTTGTCGCCGATTCCTGTGGCCGCCGTTGATCAACGCCATGCGCGAACGGCAGAAGACCATCGGCGAAGGACTTGCCGCGTCAGAGCGAGCGGCGAAGGATCTGGAGCTGGCGCAGACGCGCGCCACCGACCAGCTGCGCGAAGCCAAAGAAGAGGCGCGCCAGATCATCGAGCAAGCGCGCGGCCGCGCAACCCAGATGGTCGAGGAAGCCAAGAACGACGCGCGCGCCGAGGGTGAGCGTCAGAAAGAGGCGGCTCTGGCGGAAATAGAACAGGAAGTTAATCGCGCCAAAGAGAAATTGCGCGCGCAGGTGGCGGCGTTGGCGCTGTCCGGCGCCGAACGGATTCTGCAGTCGTCCATCGACAGGTCCCGGCACGGCCAACTGCTCGACAAACTCGCTGCGGAGCTATGAGCTGAGCCATGGCTGAAGTAGCAACGCTCGCGCGCCCCTACGCCAATGCGATCTTCGACATTGCGAAGTCCGAGAAGCGCCTGGACGGCTGGTCCCGCGAACTCACCTTCGCTGCGACTGCGGCGGCCGCGCCGAAGATCAAAGCCGCCATTGAATCGCCGTCGCTGTCCGGCGAAGAGAAAGTAAGGCAGATGGCGCTGGTTTGCGCCGATGAGCTGAGCGCGAAGGGTAAGCAGCTGCTGCACGTGCTCGCGCGCAACAAACGCCTGACGCTGCTAGGTGAAATCCGCGCGCAATTCGAAGTGCTGCGGGCACAGGAAGAACAACTGCTCGACGTCGAAGTGGTCAGCGCCCATGCGCTGGACGACGCCGAACGCATGCGCCTGACCGAAGCGCTCGGACGCCGCTTTCAGCGCGAGATTCAGCTCTCCAGCCGGGTGGACGAAACGCTGCTGGGCGGCGTTGTCATTCGAGCGGGCGATACCGTGATCGACGGGTCGGTCAGAGGCAAATTGGAAAAACTGGCGGAAACGCTACAGCGGACATGAGCCGCAACCAGAATCGAGTGTGAGGAAACGACATGCAGCAACTGAATCCATCTGAGATCAGCGACATCATCCGGGCTCGGATCGAGAGCCTTGATGTGAAGAGCGAAGCTCAGAACGAAGGCACGATCGTCAGCGTATCGGACGGCATCATCCGCATCCATGGCTTGGCCGATGCCCAGTACGGCGAGATGATCGAATTCCCTGGCGGCGTGTACGGCATGGCGCTGAACCTCGAGCGCGACTCGGTGGGCGTGGTGGTGTTGGGCGACTACCTGAAACTCTCCGAGGGTATGACCGCGCGCTGCACGCGGCGCATTCTCGAAGTGCCCATTGGACCCGAACTGCTGGGCCGCGTCGTCGATGCGCTGGGTAATCCCATCGATGGTCGCGGTCCGTTGAAGTCTACGTTGACGGCACCCGTGGAAAAAGTGGCGCCTGGTGTTATCGCCCGTCAGTCCGTTACGCAACCTGTCCAGATCGGCTTGAAGTCGATCGACGCGATGGTGCCGATTGGCCGCGGTCAACGCGAATTGATCATCGGCGACAAACAGATCGGCAAGACCGCCATCGCGGTGGATGCGATCATCAACCAGAAGCACTCCGGCATTAAGTGTATCTACGTCGCCATCGGCCAGAAGATGTCGACAATCGCCAACATCGTGCGCACGCTTGAAGAACACGGCGCGATGGAAAATACCATTGTGGTTGCGGCCAGCGCCTCAGATCCGGCCGCGATGCAGTTCATCTCACCCTATTCGGGCTGTTCGATGGGCGAGTACTTTCGCGATCGCGGCGAAGACGCGCTCATCATTTATGATGATCTGACCAAGCAGGCTTGGGCTTACCGCCAGATCTCACTGCTGCTGCGACGGCCGCCAGGGCGCGAAGCGTATCCAGGCGATGTTTTCTACCTGCACTCGCGCTTGCTGGAGCGCGCCGCGCGCGTCAACGCCGACTACGTTGAAGCGTTCACAAAAGGTGAGGTCAAGGGCAAGACTGGATCGCTCACGGCACTGCCGCTCATCGAAACCCAGGCGGGTGACGTCTCCGCCTTCGTGCCGACGAACGTCATCTCGATCACCGACGGTCAA
>JAQBCT010000259.1:0-2505 GCA_032124855.1 Gammaproteobacteria bacterium | reverse complement strand
CTGGCTCAAGTACCGCGCCCGCAAGGCGCCGATGCCGATCGCCATCGTCATCGGTTGCGCGCCGGTGGTGTTCTTCACCGGTCCGCAAAAACTCGCGATCGACAGTGACGAGCTCGAAGTGGCCGGCGGGCTGGCCGGCATGCCGATCCGCAAGGCGAAGTGCGTCACCGTTGATCTCGAGGTGCCGGCGGACGCGGAAATCGTCATCGAGGGCGTGATCGACACCTCGGTGCTCGAGCCGGAGGCGCCGTTCGGCGAGAGCAATGGCTACGTCGCGCTCGAGGCCTACAACATGCCGATGCATGTCACGGCGATCACCCACAAGCGCTCGCCGGTGTTCACCTCCATCATCAGCCAGGTCACGCCGAGCGAGTCGAGCCTGGTGAAGAGGGTCGCTTACGAGCCGCTGTTCCTTGCGCACTTGCGCGACAGCCTGGGAATCAGGAACGTGCGCCGCGTGGTGATGCACGAGCCTTTGTCAAACCTGCGCCCGGTCATATTCGTGCAGTACGCGCGCGACACGCCGCGCACGGAAGTGTGGCGCGGCCTGCACGGGGCGGCGACGCTGCGCCCGGAGTGCGGGAAGATCGTGATCGCCGTCAGCGAAGACATCGATCCCGCCAACACGGACGCCGTTTTCTGGTCGCTTGCCTATCGCTCGACCCCGACCGAAGACGTGCATATTGCGCCGTACCGCCGCGGCGTGCAGGGCTCGCAATACGGTCCCGACAAATCGGAATCGACGCTGTTGATCGACGCCACGCAAAAGTACGCGATGGCGCCGCTCGCATTGCCCACCCGCGAGTACATGGAGGGGGCGCGCGCGATCTGGGAGGAACTCGGCCTTCCCGCGCTCGCTGCCAGGGCGCCATGGCATGGCTATACGCTCGGCGACTGGACCGATACCTGGGAGCGCTACGCTCGGCGCGCGACCGCCGGCGATTGGGAGCAGAATGGCAAGGAGACGATTGCGCGGCGGCGTAGCGACGTCACGCCGGAGACGCCGGTGCGCAAAGTGGAAAAACTGGATTGAGGCATTAACCGCAGATTAACGAGGTCAACCCCAAAATCAAGGACGGATTGGCCGCCGATAAACGCGGTGGTTTCAAATGATCAACGCAACACAGCGGCCAAGGTTTCGGCCGGAGATGCAAAGCCCAAGGTTTGTCTTGGGCGTGTGTTTAGACGCAATGCGATCTGGTTCAGGTAACCCTGAGTGTAGCCGGAGAGGTCCGTGCCTTTCGGGAAGTATTGGCGCAGGAGCCCGTTGGTGTTCTCGTTGCTACCGCGCTGCCAGGGACTTTGCGGGTCGCAGAAATAGACTTGGACGTCGGTAGCTACGGTGAATTTCGCATGATCGGCCATCTCATGACCTCGGTCCCAAGTGAGCGAACGGCGAAGCTCGGCGGGCAGTTTGCGCACATGCTCGGTCAGCGCAGCAATCACGCCGGTGGTGTCCTTGCCAGCGAGCTTGATCAACATCACGAACCGCGTGCGCCGTTCCACCAGAGTGGCGATATAGCTGTTGTTCGAACCGGCCATCAGGTCGCCCTCCCAATGGCCCGGCACGGCACGGTCCTCTGCCTCGGCCGGGCGCTCGCGAATGGACACCGCGCCCACGATCTTCCCACGCAGGCCCTCGGAGCGATCTTGACTCGGGCGGCGTATGCGCCCTGCCAATCGAAGATGGCCGACGAGCTCCTTTTTGAGCACGCCGCGAGCCTGGATGAACAGGCTGCGATAGATGGTTTCGGCCGACACCCTGAGATTGTGGTCGCGCGGGAAGGCGCGCTCAAGCCATTGGGCAATCTGCCTGGGCGACCAATCCCATGATAACTTCTCAGCCACCAGATCGCGCAGCCGTTCATTGCCTGCCAGCAGACACGGCTTGGGTCGGCGTGCCCGCTCCCAGGTGCAGCGTTCGGCATCCGTGGCTCGATAGAATTGGCGGCCACCGTTGCGGCTTACCTCACGACTTATCGTGGAGGGCGGACGTCCCAACGATTGGGCAATCACCCTTATCGCTTGGCCGGCTGCCAGTCCTCGAGAAATCATCTCGCGCTCCTCGAAGGACAACTGACGGGCCGAGCGCCTGCGCTGCGGTGGAGCAATCCCGCCCGCCGATACCAGTATGTGCTGGACAGGATCTCTCGAGACTGCAAGCGCGCGGGTGATATCGGCCATGCATTCGCCGCGTTTCCATCGAGCCCAAACATCGCGTTGCTGCTCATAACTTAAGCTCGTCCTTCTTGCCATGCCCCACCTCCTTGTCCATCATTGGATCAGAGGTGTTGCGTTGACCGGTAGAAATCAAAGCAGATGAACGCAGATGTAAAACCCCGCCAAATCGTTGTCCTTCAATTATGTCGGCGTCTATCGACGCCTGTAATTCGGTTCCTGAGATAGCCGGTACTCATTCTACTATCAGCGCCAAAATGGCTCGAAGGTATTTCCAAGACCACAAAATCACGTTAACGGCCCATGAATATCCACATAGACGGCTGG
>JAQBCT010000258.1:0-10240 GCA_032124855.1 Gammaproteobacteria bacterium | reverse complement strand
GGGCGATCCATGCGGTAAATGCCGCAGTGGTTCTGCTGGTACAGCAGATCCGGCGCCAGCGGATGCAATGTCATGCAGTGCGGGTCGTAGCCGAACTCGGGATAGGGATCGGCATTGAAATCTGCGCGCATGCCAGTGTTCAGCAGGTTCCAGGTGTCGCCCTGATCCGTACGTTCGAATACCCCCGCCGATGACGTGCCAAAGTACATGTGCTTCGGGTCGCGCGGGTCGATCAGGATGGAGTGAATTGGCGAGCCGTCGGGATTGCGCTGCGCCATATCGGCGGTCCAGGTGATCCATTTGGGATGATGGTTCCAGCCATTCACGCCCTGCCACGTGACACCGCCGTCTTCAGAACGGAACAGCCCCTCCGGCGATGTGCCCGCGTACCACACGTCGCGCTCATCGGGATGGCCGGGGGTGAGCCAGAACACCTGCTCCACCACATTCGACTTGCGTGCATCGGGCGATTTGGTGAATGCCGGCGGTCGGGTCGATTCCTGCCAGCTGCGACCCGCATCGATGGAGCGAAATACGGTGGGGCCGAGGTGTCCGGTGCGTGTGGCGAGCAGCAGGGTGCGGCCGTCACGTGGATCAAGCACCGCGTGGTGCACGATATGGCCGAGAAACGCCGGGCCCTGCAGATCGAAGCGCTGCCGGTCGGCGCTCGCTGTGAGAAAGAAGGCGCCTTTTTTGGTCCCCACCAGCAGCGTCAGACCGATCAGTTCCAATGCCGCGCGAGAGGTGTGGGAATTGGCGAGCGGTTCGAAGGCGCGCGCGCCGCCAGGGAGTGGTGCAACCGTTTCGCTCATGGGATGTGCGCTCCGTGCCGCTGAGGCGACCAAGCATTGCCGTGACAACTGGCGAAGTCAAAGGCAGCCGCATGGCTACCCCTGAACTATCATGGCCAGGCCACCGTACGGAGCCGCGCCGATGATTCTATCCACCCGTCACGTACTGGCCGTTGTCGACCTGGCGCAAACCACGACCTATTTCACGCAGGTGCTCGGTTTCTCCGCCGACCCCGCCGCACCTGCAGGTTGGTCATTCGTTGCGCTGGACGGATTCCGGCTGATGTTGGGTGCATGCCCCGATACGTTGCCCGCCGAGCAGACCCAGGATCACTCCTATATCGCCCACGTCGTCGTCGACGACGTCGATGCACGCTTTGCGCAGTACCAGGCGCGCGGCGCACGCTTCGCGGCAGAGATCGCCGACAGGCCCTGGGGACATCGCGAATTCTGCGTGCTGACCCCCGATGGCCATCGACTGGTATTTGCGCAGGTGATCGCATCGCAACCGGCGCCGGTACTGGATGCGATCAACCTCGTCTGCCGCGACGCCGATGCGGCGTTGGCGTTTTACCGGCTGCTGGGGATTCACATACCGCAGGACGAAATCTGGCAAACCGCCAGCGGCACACACCATGTCAGCGCGCACATGCCCAACGGCACCTCGCTCGATCTGGACAGCAACGCGCTCGCGTCGCGCTACAACGCCGGTTGGCGAGCGCCGCAAGACGAACGCGGCGGCGGTGTGATTGGCTTTCGCGTGACCACCCGTGCGGCCGTGGACAGCTGCCATCAGCGCATGATCGCTGCGGGCTATCGCAGTGCGCAGCCGCCCTACGATGCGTTCTGGGGCGCACGCTACACAATCATCGAAGACCCCGACGGCAATCACGTCGGCATCATGAGCCCGTCGGATGCCGCGCATCGCTCTGCGCCACCCGACATCTAACGAACCATTCAGGGTGCACCGCAGTGCTCCACGACCCGTCACTCTATCTGGGTACCGCCGAATTCTACGAGCGCGGCCGGCCGCCCTATTCCGATGCGCTGGTACCGACGCTTATCGCCGTCGCGCAGCTCACGTCGACAGTGCGTGTGCTGGATGTTGGCTGCGGTCCCGGCATCCTCACTACATTGCTGGCACCGCACGTGGCGAGCGCTGTTGGAATCGATCCGGATGGTGAGATGCTCGCCGCGGCACAACGGCGTGCGACACGGGCAGGATTGCGCAACAGCCGCTTCATCCGCGCCCGTGCCGAAGAACTGGCGAATCTCGATCTGGGCACATTCGCCCTTGTGACATTCGGCCAATCGTTTCACTGGACCGATTGCGGGCCCGTAGCCGAGACCGTATACGAATTGCTCGAACCGCTCGGTACGTTGGCGCTGATCTCGCACGCCCACGCCGGACGGCCACAACCGCCGGGACCCGGCCATCCACCCATTCCGCACGCGCCGATTCGCGCGCTGATCGAGCAGTACCTGGGCGCGAATCGTCGCGCAGGTGCGGGATACGCCACACTGCCCACCGAGCGCTACGAAGACGTATTGGCGCGCACGCGATTCGGCACGGCGCGGCGCATCTACGTGCCAGGAAGGGCGGATATCGTGCAGGACGCGCACGGTGTGTTGGCCAACTATTTCTCGATGTCGTTCTGCGCACCGCATCTGTTTGGCAGCCGGCGCACTGCATTCGAGGCTGATGTGCGCGCCCTGCTTGCCCTGACATCGCACAGCGGGTTGTTCTGGGACTGGCCTGGGGATACCGAGATCGTGCTGGCGCGCAAAGCCGGGTAGGACCCACGAGTAGGAGGGGCTTCAGCCCCGATCCTTGTTGGAGCAGCCTGCGACAAGAATCGGGGCTGAAGCCCCTCCCACGAATTGCGCCCTGGCACTAGGGGCTCACGCCGAATTCAATACCGCACGCGCCGCCCCCCGCCGGTCGAATGCAATCACGCCAGCGCCGATCAGCAGCAACACCAACGCCCCAGCCAACAGCGCCGTGCGCGTATCGGTGATCCCCACCAGCCAGGCTGTCGCCGTGACCGATGCCAGAAGCGTCAGTCGCATCAGGAAATCGCGGGCGCTGAAGATGCGCGCGCGATGTTCGAGCAGCGTGCCTTCCTGCAACACCGTTTCGGTGAGTACGAGCGCCGGCGCTGCAAACAGTCCAAGCAGCAACGCAGCAACAACGAATACGGCGAACAGACTGGTGAGGGCGAACAACGTGAGCGAGCAGCCGGCCAGTATCAAACCCATACCCAGCACCGGGGCTCGTGGCAGGCGTTTGCCTTTGGAATTGATCCACCAGGCGCCAATACCGCTGCCGACGCCGATGGCGAACAACAGCACGCCCAGGCGCTGCATGCCCGGGATGCTCGCCGCCGTCTGAATGTGCTCGTTGCCCGCCACGTGCAGCATGCCACCCGCAAACCAAACCGCGGCCAGAGAAACCAGGCCAACCCCAACAGCACGACTGTGGCGCATGAGTTTCCACCCGGACGCCACTTCATGGGTATACCCGCGCACCGACACCGCGGGCAGCGCGGCGTGATGTTCCCCGGCAGAGTATGCGATCAGCGCCAGCGCCATCACGGAAATCAGATACGAAGCCGCATCCATGCGCAGGGCAAATGCCCAACCGAGATGGTCGATCAGATACCCACCTGCCAGCGCGCCGATGCCCGTGGCGACGATGCCCGCGCCCGCCAGCAGAGAATTGGCGGCAAGCAGCTGCTCGGGCGCGACGATCTCAGGCAGCATGGCGCTCTTGGCCGGCAGGAAAATGACGTTGACGGTGAAGAGCAGGAACACCAGCACGAACACCAGATCCGTCGAGCGACTCAGGTGATACAGCAGGGGTATTCCCAGCACCAGCAGCGCGCGCAGCACGTCGCAGACGATAAGCACGCGTTTGAGATTGAGGCGATCCACCCAGGCCCCGGTGAACGGTGCAAACAGCAGCACCGGTGCGACGACCACATTGGCGAACACCGCCAGCAATGCTGCATAACTCATCGATGAATCGTGCCTGGCGTGTTCGAAGAACAGGCCGGCCAGGGCGAGATAGGTGAAGCGATCGCCCGTCATCGAGAAGATCTGGCCCCACCACAACGCAGCGAAACTGCGTTGCTTGAACAGCGACTGCTGTACGCGGGTCACGCCGCCGAGCGCGCGGCCGAGGACGCCGCCTCGGACTGCACCGCGTGCATGCTGCTGACGCTGCGGTACAGCGCTTCGATTCGATCGGTGACGCGTGGCCAGGCGAATTCCAAGGCGCGCGCCCGACCGTTCACGCCCAGCTCAGCGCGGCGCGCATCATCGGTTACCAGTGCGCACAACGCATCCGTCAGCGCCCCCACATCACGCGGCGGATGCACCACCGCCGTTTGATCGGGCGTCACAACGGTGCGATATCCCGGAATATCCGAACAGACAACGCTCACGCCTGTTGCCATTGCCTCGAGCAGCACGATGCCGAAACTTTCGTTGCCGGTGGCGGGCGATACAAATATGTCGGCGGTCGCATACCAACGCGGCAGATCGGCTGCGGGTACGGCCCCCACGAAGGTCACATGTTTGCGCATATCCGCGCGCACTGAAGCCAGTAGACGCTTGCGAAGATAGGAGTCGCCGACGATCAAAAACCGCGCGCGGCCACGCGTGCGTTCCACCACCTCAGGCACCGCCGCCAGCAGATGCTCCACACCCTTGCGCGGATCGAGTCGCCCGACGAATACGATGTTGATGCGATCGTCGCCGCGCCACGCCTCGAAACCATCCACCGAGGGATTGAAGCGCTCCACATCCACGCCGTTGGGGATCACCGAATAGTCGCCATCGAAATAGTGTTGCGCGCATTCGCTAGCCGTGACCGAAACGGCGACGCGCGCGTCGAGGCGCCTCATCCGTCGAGCCAGCGGTTCGCGAAACAGCTCCTGCAGAGCGTTGCGGCCGGTCATGTGAAAGGTCCCCACCTGCGGACACTGTGCCGCTGCCACTGCGAGCAGCGGCAAGGTAGGCGCCGCCGGGCAATGCGTATGCAGCACGTCGAAGTCGTAACGCGCGAACAGTTCACGCAGCTGATTTTTCAAACGCCAGCCAACGGTGACGTCCACGTAGGCGCGATTGAACGGCACCAGCACATTGCGCCCGATGCGATCCACATCCAGGCCGCCATCGGGGTTTGTATTGAAGGCGGCGGTGATGACCCGGACATCGTGGCCACGCCGCGCGAGTTCGGCAGCGGTGGCATGCACATGCTCCGTCACGCCACCGAAGCGCGGGTAGTACGACTGCGAGACGATGCCGATCTTCATGCCGTCATCTCGCGTGACGCCGCTTCGGCCGCGACGACGTCGGGCGCGGGTTCGCTCCAGAACGGTCGGAATATGCACCATTGCTCGAGATGTTCGTGAATATGCCGTTGCGTGGTGGCCGCAATCGCGCGATTGAGGGCATCGGCATCCTCGAAGCGCTCCGGGTCGAGCAGCGGTTCGAGCACAATTTTGAATCGACCCCCACCCAGACGTTCGCAGTAGCCGCAGACGACCGGCGCGCCGGTGCGCTTGGCGAGTTGCCCGGGTCCGGCGGGCCAGCGTACCTCACGGTCGAAGAACGGCACCTCCAAACCCTGACCAAAAATGTCGCCATCCACCATGAGCGCCAGCACATCGTTACGCCCCAGAGCCCGCCATAGATTGCGAAAACCATCCTGGGGTTTGATGGTGTACACGGCCAGTTCCGACTTCGCATCGCGAACACCGTCACCGAGCCAGCGGCCCAGCTGCACGCCCGCAACCGCATGCACTGGATGTCCAAGATGCGCCAGCACGACGGCGCCCAACTCCCAGTTGCCGATGTGACTGGAGGTAAGGATGACACCCTTGCCCCGCGCCAGGCCGGCAACGATATGTTCGCGCCCGACAACCTCCACGGCATCGAGCAGTTCCTCGCGCTCGAGATGCGGCAGGCGAAAGAACTCGAACAGCATGCAGTTGTAGCTGGCCATCATGCGCCGCACCATGCGCAGCCGCGTCCTCCGCGAACTGCCCGTCAGGATCGTAGCCAGGTTGACCAGCGCCGCATGGCGCCGCTTGGGGAAGAACCATAGATGCAGCCGGGCCAAGGCGTTGGCGATGGCGTAGCCCGCAGCTAATGGAATGTGGGCGATCAAGGCTGACAGGCAGCCGAAGAGCAGACGAGACAACGCAGTCCTTCCCAGTCGTTGGCGATGAATTAGGCCGGCTCGATGGGTCCAGCGGACGCGAATTGTCCCCAAATCGGGGGGGGAAAGCGAATCTGGCGCGCTACTGGAAGGCGACCTGCGCGCCGTGCACCACTTCCATGGAGCCATCCCACACCATGGCGCAGGCCACATAGAGAATCGTGATGAGTCCGACGTAGGCGATCCATGGATAGCGCTGCAACCAACGCGCCAGCAACGTCGCGCAAAAGCCCATGAAGGCAATCGACAGAATCAGCCCGAATACCAGCACCCAGGTATGGTCGCGCGCCACGCCGGCTACGGCGAGTACGTTGTCGAGCGACATGGAAATATCGGCAACGACGATCTGGGTGACGGCGCTGCGAACGGTTTTGACGGGCGGCGACGCCCCCGACCCCCCGCCCGCGGGGCTCAACTGCATGGTGCGCACCGCCTCGATCTCTCGCCACAGCTTCCAGCACACCCAAAGCAGCAGCACGCCGCCTGCCAGCATCAGCCCCACCACCTGCATCAGATGGACGGTGGCCACGGCAAATACCACACGCACCGCCGTCGCGGCGGCGATGCCGAGCATCAGGAGGCGCGCGCGTTGTTTGCTCGGAAAGCTGGCTACCGCCATCGCGATGACAATGGCGTTATCACCCGCCAATACCAGGTCGACCAGGACAACCTGAACAAACGCGGTTAGCGCCTCAATCGTGATCACACGCCCTCTCGAGCGTCAGGATTGGGGTGATTGGTAACACGCCAAGCGTTACGCATCTGCACGTTTCTCCAAATACTGCTTGCCGGAATATCCATATTCCGCACCGTCCGGTCAATCATCGGCGCCCTTGAACTCACAATTTCCGCGCACGTCCGACCAATTTGGCTCAAATTGACGACAACACCGTGCAAATGAGGCGACACCCGCTACTGCCCGCGCAAAGGACCGACCACCTCTTCGGCGAAGCGCGCCACCTGATCTGGATCCTGACCCTGGATCACGATGTAGCTGATCCCGGTTTCGGCCCGCCTGCGCTGCAGCGTATCGCAGATTTCTGCGCCAGAACCGATCAGAAACAGCGGGCTATCCGCCACCAATTCGGCTGGCATGCCGGTGTTTGCAGCCACCATCGCACGCACCGGCGCCGGCGCATTTGTCACGTTCGCCACGAAGACCAGGGCGTTCAGTTCGATGGCGTGAGGGTCTCGTTTGGCAGCCACCGCGGCGGCTCGCACCCAGGCGATCTTCTGCACAGTTCGCTCGCGTGTGGCATCCAGCGTCGTCGCGGCGGTGATGCGACCCGCCGGAATCTTCGGGTTGATGCCTACGATGTCGGCATGGCGGCCCGCAACACCCAGCAATTTTTCGCCGCCGCCCCCCACCAGAATGGGTGGCGGCGTATCGTTGGGCAGCGCGATTTTCAGCGGTACGTCGCTCACCTGGTAGTGCTTCCCGACAAAGCTCGTCCGCTTCGTCTTCCACATCGATTTGATGATGATCAGCGCTTCTTCGAGACGCGCGATGCGCTCACTCGGCGGGTCGTAGCGCATGCCGGCCCAGTCGTAGTCGTCCTTCATCCAGCCGGCACCCAGGCCAAATTCGTGGCGGCCACCAGACATGGCCTGCAGCGTCGCCGCCTGCCGCGCGTAGACGACGGGATGGCGATAATCGACGCCGTATACCAGCGTGCCGACCCGAAGTGTTTTGGTTACAGCGGCCGCACCCCCCAGAAGAATCGTTGGATCCCACGCGGAAGCCGAGAAATGATCAGGGACGAACAGCGTGGAAAAGCCCATCGCTTCGATCCCGAGGACCGTGTCGACCCAATTCGGCGTCGGCAGGCTGGACAGCTGAATCCCGAATCGGAACGCGCGTTCATTCATCGTGCAGCTCGGATCAAGAAATTGGGGGCGGCTAAATGCTGGCGCGCGACGTATCAGCCGGCATCCACGCGCCGTGAAATCCGTACGGGACGCGCGCGGGCAGGTGAACCTGCGCCAAGGGCTCGCGCGCCGTGTCGCGGGCGTCGAATATCACGAATTCGCTGCGCGACGATGCTTCGTCGAATACGAAGCACATCAGGTAGCCGTCGTCTTCATCCGTCGCGCCCTCCCGGGGCACGAAATACGGTTCACCCGCATGGCGTCCCGCGCCGAGCGAAATGACATCGGCCGTGCCGGATCGCAGGTCGTGCTTGAGGATGGACGGAAACCCATCGCCCTGCACCGCGACGCAGTAGCCGTAGCGGTACGGCTTGGTCGCGAGCTGCGGGTGGCAGCGCGGAAATTCCTGGCCACGATCGTCGATGCGCACCTCGTGCACACGGCGGGTGGTCGGATTGATGCTCCACCGGTCGAGCGTTGCGACGCTGTCACCGAACGGGCCACGCCGGTCTGCGACGAACATCCGTTCGTAGCGGCATAGATCAATGACAACGTTTCCCTCGGCATCCTCGTAGGCGTTCAAGGGATGAAATACATAGCACGGCTTCACATCGGCCCAGATGATGTCGCGCGCCTCTCCCTGCCGCGGCAGCAGCCCGACGCGGGGCTGATAATCGTCATTCCAGGTGAGCGGAAAACGGGTGCCCGCCATGGCGAGTTCGAGATTCACGGTCACCGGCAGGTCGAAGATCACGATGTAGTTAGGCGTGAGACTCATATCGTGCACCATCGGCATACCCGGGACGGGAATGTTCACGGTGCGGCGTACGCGTGCATCCGCACCCACGTGCACGTACTGCAGGTGATCACCCCACGCGGGCCAGCTGTAGCACATGGCGTGCAGATCACCTGTGTCCGGATCCAGCTTCGGATGCGCACTGAAGCCACCGTCGGCGAGGGTTCCAAAGAAGCTGTTGACGCCAAGCGTGTCGAGTTCGTCGGTCAGTTCCACCGGCGGACTGCCGCCTTCCACCAACGCCCACGTGCGATTCGCAAGAGCGACCACGTGCGTGTTGTTGGCGGTTGCAAGCGAGCGCCCCGCGAGATCCTCGCCCAACGCCGCCACCATGTCGGGGCTGCGCACCCAGCGATTGCGGTACCACTGCGCGCGGCCGTTGGATAACGCGATGCCGTGTACCATCCCGTCACCCGTGAACCAGTGGTGGTTATCCGGATCGTCGCTCGCCATCGGGTTGGGGCCATTGCGCAGGTAGCGCCCGTTCAGATCATGCGGGATGGCCCCCGTGACGCGCAGCGCGGTGGCGGTGAGTTCTTCCGCGACGGGCGCGTAGTTGCCGTTCAGATATCGATTCACACTCATATATTCACCAACACATTAGGTTCGTTCATTTGCCAGGCGCCACCAGCATCGACGCCGCATAGTCGCGGATCGCCTTGTAATCCGCCTTGCCATTCGGCGCCCGCTCGAGATCGGATTTGGCGAGAATCCGTTTCGGCACTTTGTAGGCGGCGATGCGTTGCCGCGCGAATGCCTGCAACGCCGCTTCGTCGAAGTCTGCCCGCGGCTGAAGCTGCACGATCGCCGTGATGGACTGTCCCCATTTCGCATCGGCAATGCCCACCACCAGCGCATCCGCGATGCTGGGGTGCGCCTTCAGGGCTTCCTCGACTTCTTCGGGGTAAACCTTCTCGCCGGCCGTGTTGATGCAGTTGCTGCCGCGCCCCAGCAACGTCAATGTCCCATCGGCTGCCACCCGTACCCAGTCACCGGGTATCGAATAGCGCACACCGTCGATGACGGGAAAGGTCTTCGCTGTCTTCGCTGCGTCCTTGTAGTAGCCCACCGGCAACGCACCCGTCACTGCGACCATACCCACCTCATCCGCGCCCGGCAGGACTTCGCGATGCTCTTCAGTGAACACCTTGCAGGCTGGACCCAGGGTAAAGCTGGCCACTTCGATGGTCTTATCACGCGTCATCACGGAACTGCCAAGACCCAGCGCCTCGGATGAGGCGAAGCTGTCAATCAATGTCAGCTCCTGGTTGTGACGCAGAAGGCCTGCCTTGACCTCGCGCGTCCACATCACCCCCGATGAACCAATGAAGCGAAGCGACGAAATATCGTGGCGGGCCCGGTCTGCATCCAACGCATCAACCAGGGGGCGAGCGAATGCATCACCCACGATCGTTGTCGCGGTGACACGGTGACGCTCGATTGCCGCAAGCGCTTCATCGGCGCTGAAGCTGCGCGCCGTCAACGTCACGCAGGTGCCGCCATGGGTCATGGCGCCTACCGCAGACAATAGTCCCGTACCATGCATCATCGGCGGCA
>JAQBCT010000257.1:0-22186 GCA_032124855.1 Gammaproteobacteria bacterium | reverse complement strand
CCATTCGCGCCTACCTGAACACCCGGCGCTGGCATTGGGATGCGGCGGCCCGCGACTTCGCCGCCGCGCTTGCGGCAGATCCCAACGACTCTGATCTGCGGCAGTACCATTCGCAGTTCCTGGCGTATGTGGGCTACATCGACCAGGCCCTGGATGCAGCCCGTCGCGCGACCGAACTGGATCCGTTGTCGCCGGTGGCACATCAACGCCTGGGTATCATGTACCTGTGGGTAGACGACGTTGCCCGTGCCGAAGAGCAATTCAATCTGGCGCTGACGCTGGGGCTTGCCGATCAGGCCAATCCCGAAGCAGACGTGGCACTGCTGCTGCGACAGGCGCAATTCGACAAAGCGCGCGTGCGTCTGAACGAGATTCAACACGCGCGTGGCAAAAGCACCGCATGGATCGACCCGGTCATCGAGGCAATATCTCGCCGGGGTTCGACAGCGGCCGGCGTTGCTGCGCTCGTACAGGCGCATGCCGCGCAGCAGATCAACGATCGCCTGAATCTGGGTGCGCTGTTCTTCATAGGCGAGCCAGACGCTTTCTTCACGGCTGTGGAGGACGCCGTTGCCACGCAGACACCGTTCGACGTGGAGGTGTTGTTCATGGACAAGAGCAGCGCGCTGCGCAGCCATCCGCGCTTCGCCGCGCTGATGCAGCGAATGGGTCTGGTGGAATTCTGGGATACCAATGGCTGGCCGTCGGCCTGTGCGCGTGGCGAGGCCGGGTTGCACTGTGGCTGATGTGCTGCGCGAAGAGGCGTTCGAATACGTCGCCAGCGACGGGCGCGCGATTCACTGTTATCGCTGGCAGCGCGGCGGTCCGCCCCGGGCGATCGTGCAGATTGCGCACGGGATGGGTGAGCATGCGGCGCGCTATCGCACAGTGGCGCAGCGGCTGGCTGATGCACGCTATCTGGTGGTGGCGGACGATCATCGCGGCCATGGGGTCACCGTGGGAGACGATTCGCTTGGAGATTTCGGTGCCGGGGGTTGGGATCGGGTCATCGAGGATGTGTATGAGATCAATCGACACTGCAAGGCGCATTCGCCATCCCTTCCCATCGTGCTGCTCGGCCACAGCATGGGCGCCATGCTGACGCAGCAGTATCTCTACCGCCACGGTGAGTCACTCGATGCCGCGATCCTGTCCGGGTCGCCAGGCTTGGGCGGTGCGTTTGCGATGTGGTTGACGCATACCATCGCGCGCTTCGAACGGTTTCGCCTGGGTAGCGCGGCATCCAGCGCGCTGCTGGACCGACTGATATTCGGTTCGGCCAACGATTCCTTCGAGGGGGAGACGGGGTTCGAGTGGTTGTCGCGCGATGTGCATCAGGTGCGGCTCTACGTGGACGATCCGTTGTGCGGATTCGTGCTGCGCACCGGAAGTTTGTGCGATCTCTTCGCCGGCGCGCGGCAGGCGCGGCGCAGCAAGTCCGTGGCCGCCATCCCGCCTCAATTGCCGATCTACGTTTTCTCGGGCGCGGATGATCCCGTCGATCAGGGCAGCGGACTTGCGCGTCTCGAGCGCAGCTACCGCGCAGCGGGCATCCGCGATCTGACTGTGCGGCGCTACGAAGGCGGTCGACACGAAATGTTCAACGAAACCAATCGCGATGCCGTCATCGACGATCTGCTCGTCTGGCTAGACGCTCACCTGCCGGGCATCGGCTGACGGCTGCCAGTCCGAGACGGCGGCCTCCACACCGTGGTGCATCACGCGTTCGTGAACGGTGTTCAGCGCGTTGTAGATCATGCGCGTGGCATCCGGCACCGACGTGCCCGCCGGCACGATCACCGGCGTCTGGAAATGCGCGCCAGCAGGTCCGGGGTGAATCTCGCGCGAACCCTTCGGACGCAACTTGTTCAACCCGGTGAGATAGATGGGTACGACGGGAATATTGAGCTCAGTGGCCAGGATGGACACGCCGTGGCGGAACTTCGACATCTTGCGACTGGTGGAGCGGGTACCTTCCGGGAAAATCACCAGATTGGCGCCGTGGCGCAGCAACCACTTGGGATAGTCGAGCGCGCGCGAGCCGCCGCCGCGCTGGATGGGAAACGTGCCTTGGATCAGCGACTGATACCACGGTTGCATCACCAGCTCGGGCCTTCCCTTGACGAACCAGCGGTCTGCCGCGGCACCGAAATAGATGTTCCACTTCACGCGTTGCGGCAGCGCGTGAAACAGCACCAGGGCATCGAGGTGGCTGGTGTGATTGCCCACCACGATGCACGGGCCCTTGATTGTCTTGAAGTGTTCGCGGCCTGTGATGGTCAGGGGTTTGCAGGCCTGCCACACCCAGCGCGAATAGGCGTGCCAGCGCATCGCCGCGCGACCCAGCTTGGCCCACCAGCGGATCTGCCACTCGTGCGGACCGACAATGCCTGCTTCGCTGGTGATCAATCGCGAGAACAGATCGATGTCGATGGCCGGCAGAAGTTTCGTATCGACGGCGTCGGTGAAGTCCTGCGCGAGACTCGCATGGTAGGCGCGAAAATTATCTGACGCTTCGAAGATGGTGCAGTGATCCCACTCACCCAGCATCTGGAACTCGCTTTGTATTTTCGCTTCGCGGGTTTCAAGCGCGCGGCGCAGTTCCAGCAGGCTGGTCGGGTCGTCGCTGATGCGCTTCAGTGCATTGGAACTGAAGCGCGACAGCATCACATAGTTAGGCATGGCGACGGGCCTCTAAAGACTCAGGCGCCGCCTGGACTCTTGCCCAGTAACATATCCACGAACTGCGCCACTGGCATGGCCGGCATGGTGGTCACTTTGATGGTGCCGCGTGCGCCCAGCTCCATGGCGATGCGCGCCATCACTTCGTTGGATGGGGCCTCGATGACGTTGACGAAATCGTAGCCGCCGAGCACGGCATACTGGCTGGTCACGCGCGCGCCCATCGACTCCACTTCCTTATTCACCTCGCCGAGCCGCTCCGGGCGCTCCTTCAATGTCTTGCGTCCCTCATCAGTGAGATTGCTGAACATGATGTACGTGGCCATGGCGCTTCCCCTTGTGCGTGCATCGACTGTACCCGCATCGGCGTAGGCCGTCATCCGCTGTACCGGGCCGGACGTGCGCACTACCATGCCGCTTTTCGCGGAGATTCCAATTCATGAAGGCAGCTGTTTTCTCCGCCCCTGGCGTGCTGGATGTGGTCGACCGAAAAATGCCTGAGCCGGCACCCGGTTGGGTGCGCATCGGTGTTTCGGCGGTGGGAATCTGCGGTAGCGATTTACACATCTACAGCGGCATGTTGGGCAACGTCACCGGCTTGCAACCCGGCCATGAAGTAGCCGGCGTCATCGATGCGGTGGGCGATGATGTGATGCTTCCCGCGGGTACCAAAGTGGCGCTCGAACCCATCACCGCATGCGGCCACTGTTTCCAGTGCGGCACCGGCCGTCGCAATCTTTGCGCCGAGCACCGTCTGTTTGGCGTCACCGCGCGCGGCGGTATGGCGCAGTATCTGACCGTCCCCGCCGACTGCCTGCACGTGCTTGCGCCGGATCTGAACGACAACGTGGCGGCGCTCGCCGAACCGATGGCGGTGTGTGTGCGCGGCGTGCGACGCGGTTGTGTCGCACTGGGCGATCGAGTGGCTGTGCTTGGTGCGGGCAGTATCGGATTACTCTGCGTGGTCGCCGCGCGCGAAGCCGGCGCGAGCGAGGTCTTCATCACGGCGCGGCATGCGCATCAGGCCGCACTGGCGCGTTCGATGGGTGCAACGCAGGTATTTGATTCGATCGACGCGCTGCGCGACGCGGTCGGACCTGCCTCGATGGATGTGGTGATAGAAACCGTCGGGGGCAAGGCCGATACGCTGACGGAAGCAGTCTCGATGGCCGCGACCGGCGGCACGATTGCAATGCTCGGGATATTCGACGGCGCGGCCGGAATCGGCGCATTCGAGTTCGCGTCGCGCGAGCTCACGCTGGTGGGCTCGTATTGCTATGCGCACGATGCGCGCGTCGGAGATTTCGCCTACGGGACCACGCTGCTGGCGAAACACCGCGACGTGCTGGGCGCACTGGTTACCCATCGTTTCAAGCTGGATCAAATCACACAGGCCTATGCCGCTGCCGCGGACAAGCGCTCGGGTTCGATCAAGGTACAGATCGAACCCTGACTGGCATCAGGATTCCAGCACGTACTTGCCGGGTGCCGGGTCGAGCGGTGGATGCTTGGTACAGCCGAGGCCGCTGGGCGCGGGAATGCGCGTACCAGAGTGTCTGGCCAGCCAGCCGAACCAATGACCGCGCCAATCCCCGGGGTAGGGTTGCGCCTGTTTCAGCCACGCCTGCGCATCGGCCGGCAGGTCTTCTGCAATCCAATACTTCAGGTGACGATTGTCACCCCGCGCGGAAATGGTCTGGGTGTGGTTCTGATTCGTCAGCACGAATTCGATGTTGCCGCCAAAGAGCTGCGCGGATCGATAGCAGCCCACCCACGGCGTGATGTGGTCCGTGCTCCCGGCCATCAGATAGGTATCACATTTCACGTTCTTCAGATTGATGCGATTGCCCAGCGCGCGTGCTTCACCCTTAGCCAGCTTGTTGGCGTAGGAGAGATCCAGGAAGTCGGAATACAAGCCGGCCGGCAGGCGCGTGTAATCCATTGACCAGAACAGCAGGGGATGCTTGATCGGGTCTTCGCCGAGCAGATAGTTGCTGCGGAAGAACGACATGACGTTTTCCTCTGGCCGCAACCAGGCGAACATCTCGAAGACGTTCTTCTCATCGAAGATGCCTTCGCTCTTCACCCGGGCCTTCTGCGAGTTAACGGACCGTTCTGAAACGAATAGACCGAAGTCCGAATCCAATGGACGGTTGTCGAGAATGTTGATGAACAGCGACTGCGAGGCCAACCAGTCGTCGCCACGTGCCGCGAGCACACCTGCGGCAACCGCAGTGGTGAGACCACCGGCGCATACGCCAATGAGATTCACCTTGGGCTGACGCGTGATATCGCGCGCGACCGAAACGGCGGTAATGACGCCTTCAGCGTAGGTATCGAGGCCCCAATCGCGTTGTTTCTCCGTCGGGTTTCGCCAGCTCACCGCGAATACCTGGATGCCCGCGTCGAGCAGCTGCTGGAACAGGCTGCGATCGGGCGTGAGATCGCTCAGGTAGAAGCGATTCACCTGGCTGAACACGTACACCAGCGGAATTGACTGCACGCTGGGCGTGTTGGGACGGTACTGGATGACCTCGAGCAATTCGTTGCGAAATACGACCGAGCCCGGACTCGCCGCCACATCCACGCCCACCGTGAACGCGTGTCGATCGGCTACCGCGGGGTAGCCGTGATTGTTGCGCACGTCGTCGACGAAGTTGCGCAGTCCTTTCAGTGCACTCTGGCCGCGGCTTTCCCACAACCTGCGCAGCGCCTCCGGATTGCCGGGCAACGCGTTCATCGGTGCCGCGAGATCTTTGAGAATGTCCAGCATGAAGCGCGCGCGTTCGTGTTCAAGCGGATCGAAATTGGAACGCGCCAGCCACTCGTCGATGCTGTGGCCCCACGCAAGATAGGCCTGGCCCAGGCGCCGAAACACCGGACTGTCGCGCCACGCGTCGTCTTTGAAGCGGGCATCCTTTGGCGCGGGCTCCAGCGTGCTGGTGCCGAATGTGATGCCGATGAGTTCGCGCAGAAAGCCGCCGGCAACGTCCATCACTGCACGGGGTTGTTGAGTGGCGCGATCCACCACCAGCTGCAGGGATTCGAGCATCGCGCGCCGATCGAGTGCCAGTGCCGAGGACATGGCGATACCATCGCGGTGTTCTACGACGGTCTCGTCGGCGTCGGGTCGCGGTGTTTGAGTGCTGGCCATAGTTCCTCCCGGGTGTACGCCTCAGTCTGCCGAAGCGGTGCACGTCAAGCAACGAATTAGGTCTCCGATCAGCGCGACTGCGGACGCGGTTCGTGCAGGCGTTGTGCAACGATCCGGTAGACCTGCGCGTTGACGGCGAAGCCGATGTGCGAGCTCGCCACCTCGATGTGGTCCACGTTCGGATTGATTTCGTCCAGCGCGGCGCGCCACGCCACCACCCCATCTGTTTTGCTGTAGAGCGCCGTGATCGGCGTCGTGATGGGCGTGCGCTCCCGCTGCTTGACGAGCGCCAGCATATCCGCCTCGCTCATGCCCGTGCTCGCCTGCACCAGCCGCCCGATGCTGGTCGATGCAGGGCCACCGCGAACCGGTGAGCCCAGCGTAATGACGTGCCGGATGAGATCGGGACGCACGCGCGCGAGTTCGCGGGCCATGATGCCGCCCCGGCTCCAACCCACCAAATTGAGGGGCAGATCGTGGCCGCGGCGCAACTTTTCGCAACGCGCGACGAGCGCATCGAGCAGTGGCTGCGATGGACCGATGTTGCGTCCCATCTGCCAGCCCGTCACGGAGTAGCCGATGTCATCCAGGAACCTGCGCAGCACCCATGTCGCGTTGTCATCGGCCATGAACCCCGGCAGCACCAGTACCGGCTGACCCGCACCTTTGGGCGCGCTGCGCCGCAACAGGGGCAGCATCAGCAACAGCGCCGCGAACTCCATGCCGGCGCGCGCTTCGAGAAACTGATACAGCAGCGGCGGCGGGGCGATGGTCTCGCGCGGCGCGTTCACAGTGATCCCCTCCAGCATCGTTGCGTGGTAGCTTCCCGCGACGACGATACTTCAACGCGGATCCGTTTGTCCGCCCAACCCGACGCGCCTTTTTCGATGGGTGTACCCGAGGCAGAAAGCGCATGGACTCCACGTTCAGCAAAGCCGAAGAAGCATTCCGCCGCGAGGTGACCGGCTTCATACAAGAGGTTATTCCGCGGGACGCGTCGGGGCGCGATGAAACCGTGTTCCGGCGATGGGATGCCGCGCTGATTGCGCGTGGCTGGCAGGCCTATAAATGGCGTGCCGAGCGCGACGGTACGGGCTGGACGGCCACCCAGAAATACATCTGGGAGACGCAAGTGGGGCGCTTCGGCCTGCCTACGCAGCTGCGCGGTTTCGGCGTGTCCATGATCGGACCGATTCTCGGCGCGCTCGGCAGCGCGGATCAGCGTGCGCGCTTCCTGCCTGGCATCCTCGACGGCAGCGTGACCTGGTGTCAGGGGTACTCTGAACCGGGTGCAGGTTCGGATCTTGCGAGTCTGCGCACGCACGCGGTGCGGCAAGGCGACGGCTACATCGTCAACGGCGAGAAAATCTGGACGTCCGGCGCACATCGCGCGCAGGGGATGTTTGCGCTGGTGCGTACATCGAGCCGCGGGCGCAAACAGCAAGGCATCACCTTTTTGTTCATCGATATGACCGACCCCGGCGTTGCCGTATCGCCCATCGTGTCGATCGACGGCCACCATTCGCTCAATCGCATCACGCTGACCGACGTTCGGGTGGCCGCATGCGACCGCGTGGGCGAAGAGGATGATGGCTGGAGCATCGCCAAGGGACTGCTCACCCACGAGCGCACGGGGCTTGCCTTTGTTGCCGAGTCGCTGCGCAAACTGCGCGTTGCCGACGCAGCCGCAGCGGCCAGCGAACTCGCAACCGACGCATTATTTCGACGCAAGCTTGCCGCCATCGAAGTGGAACTGAATACCCTGGCTGTAACGGAGCTTCGCGTGCTCGCCGAAAGCGTGGATGGCGCGGCGCCTGGTGTTGCCTCGTCGTATCTGAAGCTCAAAGGCACGGCAGTCGTGCAGCGGATGACGGAACTGCTGCTTGAAAACGCGGGCCACTATGCGATGCCGTATCCATAGACTTCGGCGGGCGATGTGCCGGATGACCGGATCGGTCCGTACTATTGTCAGGAGGAAGTGGCGCAGTATCTGATCGCGCGCTCGGTGAGCATTGCCGGCGGCAGCGACGAAGTGCAGCGCAATATCATTGCCAAACAAGTGCTCGGACTCTAATCGGCAGCCGCGCGCCGCGAACGGGAGGACAACATGGGACTACTCGACGACAAGATTGCGATCATCACGGGCGGTGGTACCGGCATCGGCCGTGCGCACGCGCTGTTGTTTGCTGCGCAGGGCGCCAAGGTACTGGTGAACGATACGGGGGGTGCTCTCGACGGCACCGGCGAAAGCGGCGCTGCCGAAGCGGTCGTGCATGAAATCCGCGCAGCGGGCGGCCACGCCGTCGCCGATACACACTCTGTAGCGACGTTTGAAGGTGCCGCGGCGATCGTCGCGGCAGCCGAAGCTGCATTCGGCGGGCTCGATATCTGCGTCAACAATGCCGGCATTCTGCGCGACCGTACGCTGCTGAAAATGTCGCCCGGTGAGTGGCAGGCGGTGCTCGACGTGCACCTCACCGGCACATTCGCCTGCCTGCAGGCGGCGGCGCGATACATGGTCGCGCAGGGACGCGGCGGACGCATCATCAACACCAGTTCGTCCTCGGGTTTGCTTGGCAATTTCGGACAGAGCAACTATGGCGCCGCGAAGGCTGGCATCCATGCATTGACGCGCATCGCCGCCACGGAGCTTGCCAAGAGCCGCATCACCGTGAATGCGTTGGCACCGAACGCCTACACGCGCATGACCCGCGAGCTGCCCGGCATGTCCAGCATGGACGAGGCGACCATGGGCCCGCAGTTCATGGCGCCGCTGGTGTGCTATCTCGCCTCCGACGCGGCGGCCAACATCAGCGGCCAGACATTCGGTGTGAACCAGAACCAGCTGTTCATCTACAAGATGATGGTCAGCGAAGGAGTGAATAAACCAGGTGATACACCCTGGGATCCAGAGCATCTCGGCGCCGTCATCCAGCGCGTCATCAACTGGTGAACTCAGTCCTCCGCGTGAGGTTTTGCGCGTAGCCGTTTCAAGTCGCCGCGCGTGGCCTTGGTCTGCTGGCGGCGGCGTTTGGAGGCAAGTGACGGGCGCGTGGCGATGCGCCGCTTGGGGGCCACCTCAGCACGTGCGATGAGTTGTGCAAGGCGCGCCAGGGCATCGTCGCGATTGGCCACCTGGGTGCGATAACGCTGCGCGAAGATCACAATTTCGCCGCTGCTGACCAGGCGCCGTCCCGCCAGTCGCTCCAGACGCGCCTGCAGCGGCGCCGGTAGATCGGCGAGCGTCAAGTCGAAACGCAGCTCCGCAGCGGTTGCTACTTTATTGACGTTCTGCCCGCCCGGGCCGCTGCTCTTCACGAAGCGGAAGCTCAGCGCGCGCGCCGGCACGGTCGTCGTGGGCGTCAGCTGAATCCCGGCCATCACCTCAACCCGTGCTTGATTCGAGGAGATGTTCGATCTCCTGGGTGAGCAGTTTGCGTTGCGCGGCGGTCACGGTGCGTTCGCGCCGCATCCCACGCAGCTGTCCATCGAGGCGCCGCCGCGTGGCGGCATCGATCTCATCTGCCAGGTGTTCGCCACGCGCGGCATCGATTGCCACGGCTTCGCGACGGGCGTGATTGCGCTCGGCGATCAGGCGAGCGTGCAACAGCGCGCGCCCCAGCAGCACCCAGGAGAAGTTTGGATCGGTAATGGGCCCGACAGTGAGTTCGAAGCCCCCCAATGGCTGCCCCAGCACCTCGACCTTCGCCAGGCGGTCAGCACCCGCCAGGGTCGAAACGCCGCCGATGAGCGCCCCGATCCCCGCGCCCAACAACAGCGATGCGCCGCCCAGCATGGCGTCGACCACGCCGCCCGCGACAGCACCCGACGCGGCGCCCGTCAATGCCAACTGCGTCGCCGACAGACCGAAGACGCTGAAACTGCGAGCGGAAAATACATCTGCCAGCAACAGATCCATGGCCGGCTCTTCCGCGCGGGTGGCTTCATGATGATAGATCTCCTGTACCGCGTGACGGGCGCGCTGTTCCTCCGACCTGACGGATTCGCGCAGTCGCTCGCGCGCCTTCTCCTCGATGGCGGGGTTGCTGGTGTCACCCGCCAGCGGCAGGGTCGCCACCGCCGTGAGGGCAACGCAAAGCAGATCCGCGATGGTCTCGGCGGTACGCCTTCGCCGCGCACTGCGTTCAGCGGTCAGAACGTCCGCAGCGCGATTGAGCTGGGTTGCGCCCGTCTCGTCGATTGCGCCGAACGAGCGCAACAGCTCGATGCGTTGTTCGAAACTGGCGCGCATCGCGTCGAATATGCGCACGATGGAGAAGAACTGTCCGAGCGCAGTGCGCCACCGCTCCACATGGTCGCCGGCGCCAATCAGATTGATCAGTGCCATGCGCGGCTGTCCGGTCCAGCGCAGCACCTCCATTTCCGCTTCGTACTCGGCGCCGTAGGGGCGACTGCCGTCGACGACGTAGAGAATGCCGGCACCGTCGATGATGGGCTGAAGCAGCGCGCACTCATCGCGAAAGCGGGCATCGCTTGCGTGAAGGGTTACGAACTCGGCCACCACTTCACCGCGCGCACCGGCGCCGCGATCGTGTTCACGCAGCCAGCCGAGTACTTCGCGTGCGCGCTGAAAGCCGGGGGTGTCTATGAGCTCATACAATGTCTGGCCGTCGCGACGCATCGGATAGACACGGGCATGTGTGGTGGTGCCGGGGTCGCTGGCGATGGCAACGGATTCGTCCTCGGCCAGGGTGGCGACGATGCTGCTCTTGCCCTTGTTGGGATGACCGACAATGGCGAAGCGTGGCGCACTCACGGTGTGCCAGCCTCCACATACAGCTGGGCATCAGCCAGGCGATTCATTGCTCGCGTCCAGGTGGTGCGCTCCACATCGCTCACCACGGCGCCGGGTTCTGCCACCGGGACCACTACGATGGATGCTTCCTTGCCCAGGGCCATGCGCAGCGCGGTCAGATAATCCAGCAGCTCGAGCAGCGGCGGTTCCCAAGCGCGTGTGAAGACCACCATGCTGCGCAGCCGGGTCTCGACCAACGTCGCCACAGTGGCGCGATCCTCTTCCAGTGAACGGTCCCCGCCCGCTTCGATCAGCGCATCCAGCGTGAGGCCCAGCTGGCTGCGCGCGAATTCACGCGCCGCCGTCGGTTCCAGGCTGCTGCCCCAGATGACGGCAGCAGCGGCGCCGCCGCGTGGTTTGCGCGGATGTGAGGCGGCTGTGGTGAATTGCAGTTCGGCACGCTCGGGTTCCGTGGCCGCCGTTTCAATGAGCGGGGCATCCATCCGATCGTCCAACGCGGTGACGCGTGGATCCTCCAGCAGGAGCGCGGCGGTTGCGGCGCGCAGTCGCCAAGTGGCCAACGCCAACAGCAGCAGCCGGGGCAGCAGGCCGTAGCAGATGATGGCGACGATGACGAACGACCACCAGCCGGCCAGTGTCCGCGACGCGCCAAGCGGTTCTGCGTCGGTTGAATGCAGACGGAAGAACTGCGATGCCTCGATCAACGCGGCGTCCGGCACGGCGCTGGGCATGAGCGCGTGCCACGGCAGCGCCAACGCCCGGACGATGGTGCCAATGACCTGCGCGTCCACGCCCAGCGTGGTGCTCCAGCCGAAGGCCAGGTCCGTGAATGCAATGAGGGCGACGCCGGTTGCGATGCTTGCGAGGGCGAATGTCACGGCCGCGGTTTGTGACCAGTACAGCAGCTGCCATTTCGAGAAGCGTCCGGCTGCTGCGGATCGTGCGGCGTGCCAGCCGAACAGTTGCGCCACCTCCATCGGTGGCTTCGCAATACGGCGGTACAGGGCGGCGGCGACGCCGCCAGGACTGAGCGCGCCCAACGCGTGGGAGATGGCGTGCGCCCCCGTCGTCCTGCCGATGGCCAGGAGCAGCGTAGGCACCAGCAGCAGCAACGGGGCTGCAACCAGCACGGCGAGCAACGTGACGATGTTGACGGGCATCGAGCCGTCGTAGTGAAACGCCGCTGCGGCGACACCACCGCCGGTCAGCGCGCCCAGCACGATCATCGCCAGCGTCACGACCCGCCGCGTTCGCGCCAGGTGCGTGCCAGTCTGCAGGGTGCGGTGATCCAATTGCGCATGCCACCAGGAACGTATGCGGTCGAGCCGTTTGCGGGTGGCGATGGCGCTCGCGATATTCCTGTCGCGGCGCAGTCGTTCGGCAAACGGTGTGCCGCGATCGGCCTCCAACCAGAGGGGAATATCGATGGCATCTTCGAACAGCGTGGTCGAGGGGCGCGGCATCGCGCCATCATAGGGACGCCTTCGGCCGGGGTCCACGCGCGATGGGTGGGGTGTCGTATCGACGGTGATGTGAATCAGATCACATTGCGCGGGTCGGCCCCCCCACAGATGCAATGATCGTTAGCACATAGACTCGGCGGGTACGGATTACGTGCGCGCGCGGTGGCGACCGCATGCGCAGGCCACAACGAGGGAACGAGGTGATGGTACGGTTGGCGACCAATGTAGTGCTCACGGGCATCGCAATCGCGCTGCTGGGCGTGCTGGTGCTTCTATCGACGTCGGCCGACGAAGGCGCCCGCCGCAATGCGGATCTCGTCCTGCGACAATTGCGCGACGCCAGTGGCGCGGCCGAACGCGAAGCGCTCAACGCACGCAATCTCCAACTGGACAACAGCGCCACGCTGCAGCAGATCAGCACCGAACTGCAGGCGGCCACTGAGGCGGTCGGTCGTGACCTGACTCAACTGTTTCCGGTGGACCCGGATTTGTGGCATCGCGTTCGCGCGGGCCTCGACAGTGCCTTCAACTCCATCGACTCGAGGCGAATTGAAGTCGCCGATGGCGAACAGCTGGCTCGCCAGTTCGCCGCACTGCGTCAATCCACCGCTCGATTGGTGGACCGGATCGATTCATTTGCGCAGAACCAGACACGCTTCCTGGACGCACATCGCAGCGTGACCGCGGATGGTCGCGCGCTCGTGCAGCGTTTGCGCGAACGCGGCTACCGATCCGCCGCAGATACGCTTTTTCGCGGCGTGGGTCAGGTACTCGATCGTGCCCAGCGCGGTGGCGAATCGGATCTCGCGCAGATCGAGCCCATCGTGAACCGCCTGGCTGCCAGCACCCGATTGCGTTCTCCCGACGATCGTGCCTCTTTGACCGATCTGGTGGAAACAATGCGCGCGCTGGTACCCGCACGCCACGCCGTGGAAACGAACCTCAGCGATATCGTTAGCGGACGATTCGAACAGCAGGTGACGACCCTGCGGGAGCTAGTGACCCGCGATGCGCTATACCGGCTGACCACGGTGAACGACTCCCGCGTGCTGCTGAATGTGTACACGGCGCTGCTGCTGCTGGTGCTGGGCTACTTCGGATTTCGCCTGCAGCGCAGCTACCAGGCACTGAATCATTCGCATGCAGAACTCGCCCAAGCCAATACCTCACTGGAAGCGCGCGTGAGTGAACGGACGCAGGATCTCGAGCAGGCCTATGAAGAACTGAAGGAATCCCAAGTGCAGCTGGTCCAGGCGGAGAAGATGTCGTCGCTGGGGCAGCTGGTGGCGGGTATCGTCCACGAAATCAACACGCCGCTGCTCTACGTACTCAACAACGCGACTGTCACCGCAGAGAACGTCGAAACGTTGCGCAGCTGTGTGGCTGCCGCCACCCAAATTACGTCGCTGGCCAAACAGCATGGCGCAGGCGCGCCGGCGGTGCAGGCCGCTGTCGATGCGGCAGTGCAGTCCATCGACGCCGAGGAATTGACCGAAACCATCGACGAGATCGTTGCGCTCGCCGGGGACAGCACGGATGGACTGCATCAGATCAGCGAACTGGTGCAGAGCCTGAAGGACTTCAGCCGGCTCGATCGCGCTGCTGAGGATCGCTTCGATGTCCGCGAAGGCATCGATAAGACGCTGTTGATCACGAAGAACATGCTGAAGTACGGCGTCACGGTGGAAAAAAACTACGCGGACGTCCCGCCGATCCTGTGCGCGCCGTCGAGGATCAACCAGGTGTTCATCAACCTCATCACCAACGCGGTGCAGGCCATGGACGGCAAGGGCACATTGAGTATCACGACGCGTTCGCGCGGGGAATGGGTTGATGTATGCGTCAAGGATACCGGTTGCGGCATCGCGACAGAGCATCTCGAGAAGATCATGGATCCCTTTTTCACCACGAAGCCCGTCGGGCAGGGTACCGGCCTCGGGCTGTCCATTGTGCGCAGGATCGTCGATGAACATCGCGGCACCATCAAGGTGGACTCGGTGGTGGGCGAGGGCACCTCGATCACCATCAGCCTGCCGGTCAATCGCGTGAGCGATGCGACCCGTCGAGCCGCCTGAAGTGGATCTGCCGACCGCCCGCACCCGGCATGCGCACACGATACTGTTCGTGGACGACGAACAGCGTGTGTTGACGTCGATGCGGGCGATGTTCCGGCGTGAATACAACGTGCTGCTCGCCAACAGCGGTGTCGAGGCGCTGGCACTGCTGTCGCAGCATAGGGTGGATGTCATCATTTCCGACCAACGCATGCCCGGCATGACAGGTGTCGAAGTACTCAAGCAGGTCAAGGTGCTGGCACCAAATGCCATGCGGATCCTGCTCACCGGATATGCCGACCTCGCCGCGATTGAAGCCTCGATCAATGAAGGCGAGGTATTTCGCTATCTGACCAAACCGTGCGCGGCGGCCGAACTCAAGCAGGCAATCGGCCTGGCCGCGGGTGTGGCGGGAATGGGCACCGACGCGCCGGCGCCGCCGCGCGAGCGGCGCCTGCCTAAAGTGATTGGCGAAGGCCCGGCACCGGCACCGGCGCCGTCGGCGCATGTTGCAGCGGAGCGCCCCGTGCGCTCGCCCGTGGGGCGTTATGCGCCGTCCGTTGTCGCGAGCCGTGGCAGCGCGCTGCCCGTCGACGTGCTTTTGTTCACGGATGACGCCGTCATGGTGGCGGCGTTGCAGGCCTCGCTGGAAGGCAAGCATCGAATTCACGCCGTGGCCACATTGGATGCCGCGGTGACCGCGCTTGAATCACATCCCATCGGTGTACTCGTCACCGACACCGCGGTCAGCGAAGAGGCCATCACCGGGCTCACCACCGCGCTGAAGCGGCACGTCCCGCAACTGGTCACCATCGTTGCCAGCGGTCGTTCGGATGCTCAGCTGCTGATCGACCTGATCAACTACGGGCAGATTTTCCGGTTCCTTCTCAAACCGCTGCACGCCGGTCAATGCCGACTCTCGGTAGAGTCAGCCGTGATCAAACATCGTGCGCTGGCGGCAGACCCGCGTCTGCATGCTCGCCACGTGGTGGTCGAGCGTGGCGGGGTCGAGGCGGGCGTGGTGCATGCAGTATTCGGCCGCATCCGCCGGCTGCGTGATCGATTTTTTGCATTGAATGGAATGGCTTGATCATGGCGACACATGAAGTGATAGAAGGCGCCCCGGCTTCGGATCTTGCCGGCAGCTTCGGCGCGGCATCTGCGGTGGTCATCGCAGGTGTGCTGGCAGCGTGGATATTCGTCAAACAGGATGCTGTTGTGACGGACGATGCGCTGTTTGAACGCGACGCGGCGGTGACAGCCGTGGCGGCAGGGCGCACGCAGCCCGCTTCGAGTTCATTGCTGGAACAGGCGGAGGTCGCCTTCGCTGCGGGGCGCATCATCGAGCCCGAATTCGACAATGCGCTCAACTACTACCTGACACTGCTGGGCGCCGAGCCCGACAACGCCGACGCGATCGACGGTGTCGATCGGGTGATCTCGTATCTCGAGAATCAAGCGGAAGGAGCGATATTCCAGAACGACTGGGATGCCGCCCGCGCCTACGCCGCGGTGATCATGAACGTGCGTCCCAACGATACGCATGGACGCAATCTGCGGGAGCGTGCCGATCGTTTTGAACGCATCGAAGTGCTGACGGCGCGCGCGCTGGACCAGTTCTCACGCGGCCGTCTGGTGAGTCCGAAGGACAACAACGCGGCGGCGTCCTATGGCGCCATTCTGGAGCTCGACCCCGCCAATGCAGTGGCACAACAAGGGCTGCGCTCCATCGTTCAGCGGCTGATTGCCAACGCGCAGTCCGCTGCGTTTGCCGGGGATCAGGCGCGCGCCAAGCAGTTCGTGGCTGACGCGCGCACGCTGGATCCGAATGCAACAGGTCTGGCCGAAGTCGAGAAATCGACGCAGCAAATCAAACGTGCTGTCGATGACAACCAGCAGCAGAACGATCTGCTGGCGGCCGCCGAGGCGCTGCAAGCCGACCGCCTGATGCCGCCTGCGACACCGAATGCGTACGATCTTTTCCGTGCCGTGCTCGTACGCGAACCCGGTTCGTATTCTGCCCAGCGGGGTCTTGCGCTGGTGCAGGATGCGCTGCTTGATCGTGCCGAGGCGACCGTCTCGGCGGGTTCGCTGGGTCAGGCTGCGGCGCTGTTGTCGCAGGCGCGATCCGCCCAGGCAAGCGCCGCGCGAATCGCGGCCATCGAAGCCGATCTGAAATATCAGCAGCGGCTGGCAGATGCTCGCGAGGGACGGTTCGACCGTCGCTATTCAATGAGCGAACTGAGCGTGACACGACAGGTGGTGCCGAATTATCCGCGCGCGGCAACCAGCCGCCATCTCGACGGCTGGGTCGACGTGGAATTTACCGTGTCCGAGACTGGCGATGTTGCCAACGCCAAGGTACTGCAATCCTCCATGGAACTATTCGACGGCGCTGCGCTGGCTGCGATCACACGCTTTCGATTTGAACCCGTAATGCTGGACGGTCGACCAATTCCCGTACGCGGCGTGGTGAAATTCTCCTTCAAGGATTGATCCCCGCACGCGCCGTATGTGACTCGCCGTGCCGCAATGCATTGCGGTAAAGTGGCGCGCCTCAAGCCCCACCGGAGTCGTCATGCCGCGCGTGAACTATGTTGAACATGATGGCACTGCGCACGTGGTGGATGTCGCCGTCGGCCATACCGTGATGGAAGGCGCATTCAAGAGTGGGATCAATGGCATCGAAGCGGAATGCGGTGGCGCGTGCGCGTGTGCTACCTGCCATTGCTATGTGGACACGCAATGGATGGCGACCTTTCCGGCCGCAACCGGCGATGAGATCGAGATGCTGGAATTCGCGAAGTCGGAATTTCTGCCAAACAGCCGGCTGTCCTGCCAGCTGAACCTCACGGCGGCGCACGAGGGTCTCATCGTGCGATTGCCGGAGTTGCAGTGATCGCGTCGCAGCGAACGCTGCCAGGCCTGTCTTGAATCGTCCGCTACGCTGGTATCTCGCCAGCACCGCATCGTTTCTGATCCCCGGCGGCATCCAGATGGTGCTGTTTCCGTGGCTGGTGGCCGTGCTGCTGCTGGAGTCGGCCGACCGGGTTGGCGTGGCGCAGATGGCGGGTGCGCTGCCTGCCCTGTTCCTCATCCTGCTGGGTGGCGTGGTGGGTGACCGCTTCGATCAGCGCCGCATCCTGATCGCCTTGCACGTGGCTGCGGCCATCCCGCCGCTGGTGCTCGCAGCGCTGATCGCCGCGGGCAGGCTGAGCTACGAACTGCTGATTGGCTACGCGCTGGTAGGCGGCGTGATTGGCGCATTTTCGCAGCCCGCGCGTGATGCGCTCTTGTCGCGCGTTGCCGGAGACCAGATTCAGCGCACAGTGACACTGGTGATCGGGCTGCAATTCGCGGTGCAGATTCTGGGACTCGCCATGGCTACGCTGGCGGATCGCGTAGGTCCGGTCGTACTAACAATTATACAAGGCTGCGTGATGGCGCTGGGTGCGCTGGCGGTCATGCGCATTCGCGTGGATCACGTGGTGCCGGCGGTAAAGAAGCCGGCGCTGAAGGAAATTGCCGAGGGACTGAGGCTGGTGTTTCAATCAGAAACCATGCTGCCGGTGATGGTACTGACGTTTGCGATGGGTGTGTTCTTTGCCGGCACCTACATGGTGCTGATTCCGCTGACCATTCGCGATGTCTATCACGGCGGCGCGCAGGAGATCGGCCTCGCATTCATTCTGAATATGGTAGGAACGGTTGCTGTCACTCTTTTCATGCTGGCACGCGGCGGCCTCGCCAGGCCCGGACGCGCCGTCATCATCGCGCTGGCATCAGGGTCAGCGATGCTGCTGCCGTTGTACTGGGGCGTGTCGATCGAGTGGTTCTATTTCGTGATCTTCATCTGGGGAATGGGCGGTGGTGTGACGATGAGCATGAGCCGCACGCTGGCCCAGGAAGCCGCCCCTGCATCGCATCGGGCGCGTGTCATGTCCGTGTATTCGCTGGGAATGATGGGTGGCATGCCCATCGGTTCTGTGACCATGGGCTATGTCGTAGGCGCCGTGGGACCGCTCGATGCCGCCCTGATGCCGATCATCGGCATGGCGATCGTCGTCGCGGCAGTGGCCGTGCGCAGCAGGTTGTGGTGGTTGCAGCCGGGCGTGCAGGCAGCGCAGCCTTGATACACAGCTTGTCCGACCACGCGAGGATTGAATATGCAAGGCAGACGCAGTTTCTGGACGTGGGGATTCGAGGCAGACGAACCCAGCGACGCGCAGCGGCGTAAGTTCGCACAGCAATGGTCGGCGCGCATCGGCCGCTTGGTTGAGGTTCCGGCCATTCCCAGCGTGGCGCAGATTGCCCTGCGCAAAGCGCGCATCGCGATTCCTGGCGCGTTGGCTGCCTGGGTGACCGATGACAAATACGAGCGCATCGTCCACACCCACGGCGGTCATGGCTTGGAATTACTGCGCGCCTTGCGCGGCGAATTTCCAAACCCGCCCGACGCGGTGGCACATCCGCGCACGGAAGCCGAACTGGAAGCAACGCTGTCCTGGTGCGACGCGCACCGCTACGTGGCGATTCCTTCCGGCGGCCGCACCTCGGTGGTATGGGGGTTGTCGGTGCCGGACGCGTGCGATGGTGCGGTGACCATCGATCTGGACTGTTTGAACCGCGTCCTCGAGATCGATGAGACGTCGCGCGCCGCGCACTTCGAGGCGGGTATCTACGGACCTGATCTGGAAGCGGCATTGCGGCCGCGCGGCTATACCCTGCGGCACTTTCCGCAGAGTTTTCCGTGGTCGACTCTTGGCGGCTGGATTGCAACGCGATCCGGTGGCCATTACGCGACAAACCATACGCACATTGACGACTTCGTCGAGTCGGTGCGCATGCTGACGCCCGCGGGGTGGTGGGAATCGCGGCGTCTGCCAGGCAGCGGCGCGGGTCCGAGTCCGGATCGAATGGTGCTGGGTTCCGAGGGCACGCTGGGGATTATCAGCCGCGCCTGGATGCGCATTCAGAAGCGGCCCGTATTCCGCGCCACCGCCGGTGTGGTGTTCGATTCCTGGGCGGCGGGCTACGAAGCGACGCGGGCCGTGGTGCAGGCGAAACTGTGGCCGGCGAATCTGCGCCTGCTGGATCCTGTCGAGGCGCAGCGCGCCGCGGGCATGGATGGCAAACACGCGCTGCTGATCATCGGCTTCGAGTCGGCTGAGGTACCTCAGGGTCCGTTCATTCAGGCGGCCGTGGCCATCGTGCGTGAATGCGGCGGCAATGTAGCAGACGACGCGATTCGTATTTCGGATGGCTCGGGCCAGGCGACCGGACGCGAAGGCGCGGTGGGTGCCTGGCGCGACAGCTTCATCGGTGTGAATGCAGGCCTCACCAACGGCCTTGGATTGATCTCGGATACCTTCGAAACAGCCATTACGTGGGATCGCTGGCCGGCGTTCGATGCGCGCGTGCGTGAGCAGGTCGGGCGCACCTTGAAGAAAGTGTTGGGCGACGGTACTTCGCTGTCATGTCGGTTCACTCACGTCTACACCGACGGTCCGGCGCCGTACTATTCGTTCTCGGGCGTTGGCAAACTCGGCGGCGAGTTCGAACAGTGGCAGCAGATCAAAGCCGCGGCGTCTGACGCCGTGATTGCCGCCGGCGGCACCATCACCCATCACCACGCGGTAGGGCGAATGCACCGGCCCGGCTGGGAACAGCAGCGCCCGGCGTTGTTTGCGGAGGCGCTACGGGCTGTCAAGACGCGTCTCGACCCGAACGGCATTCTCAATCCGGGCGTGCTGTTTGATTGAGCGAGCAATGATCCAATTGGCGATCAGCGCACCGGCTGTGGCCAGCGCCATATCCTGCTGCGCATCCCATTCATCACCCTGCGCACCCACATAGGCGCTGCCGAGCTCATCGCCAAACGTGATTGCAGCGGCCCACTCGATCAACTCATACAGCATTGACAAAGACATGACGCCCATCAGCACCACGCCGCCAGCGTAGCGCGCCGGCAGCGCATAGTGGTTACACAACCATTGCCGCGCCGGCAAAGCCACCATCGCGCCGAACGCGAAGTGCACCAGGCGGTCGAAATGATTGCGCTGCCAACCCGTCACATCGCTCAGTGCGTGACCGAAAATGCTGCGTGCCCAGTCGTCGTAGGGCACCGCTGAATACGTGAAATGAGCACCGGTGGTGTGCAGAAACAGGAATGCCAGGCCCAGCACAGCGGCGCCTGGCGACAGCATGCCGGCGCAGCTGCCGCGCACCAGCAGCGTCACGCCAACCACGGTCAGTACATTTTCCAGCACCCAATCCGCGCGGCTCACTGGCGCCAGAGCCAGCAACCACCAGTACCCCGCGAATGCCATGTACAACCATCGGATGCCCACACTTCATCTCCAGATGCGGCGATGGCGTGCAGATTCGTCCGATCGCGGCTTTGGAGTCCTGAGGAATTCCTTCAGCTTTGCTTGAATCGCCAGATCTGCGGTGTGGGGCAAATGGTGCCAGGCACCAAATGTCCACCCGGAACGCGGCATTCCGATACCCCGGGGCAAATAGTGCCTGGCACCATTTGCCCCATCTGGGTGCGCCGACATGCGGGCGCTGTGGTGCGCTCAAGCAGGGCGCTGCCCGTCTGGCGGACATGGTGCGACGCCGTCCTCGAGCGGAATGTCCAGGCTCTGCAGTAATTGCGAGAACATATTCCAGTTGCCGATGGCGATCACGAGTTCCACGAGCTGATCGCCAGCCAAATGCTGCGCGCAGCGCTCCCAGGTGCGCTTCGAAATATGCCCGTCAGCCAGCGTTTCGTCCGTGGCCGCCAGCGCGGCGCGTTCAACGTCAGAGAAACACTTCGCTTCGCGCCTCGCACGCACGGCCAACAGGTCGCTCTCGGCAATATCCAGGCCGCGCGCCACGCGCCAGTGCTGGGTCCACTCGTAGCAACTGCCCGTTACCCAGCCGATGCGCATGATCACCAGCTCGCGCAGCCGCACGTCAAGCCGGTTGCCAGTGAACAGCAGCGTGGTGAGCGTATTGGCAACCGCGGTTGCCACGGGTTCCTGGTGCAGCAGTGCGCGAAATACGTTCAGCGTTGCAAGCTGTTCGCTAAGCCCCAACGCTTTTCCTCGGGCGCGCGCAGCGTCCGTATGCAGCAGCGGTATGCGTGACGTCGGTGGCATCAGCGCGGATCCCGAATGGTCACCGTGCCCTGGGCGACCGCGGCGCGGCGCTCTCCATTGACGATATCGATGCGCACCACGGCCTGGGTGCGCGACAGATTGATGATCTCCGCGTGGGCCGACACGGTGCCCTGTGTCACCGGTGCCGTGAGATTGATCTTGAACTCTGTGGTGGCGGCCCACTGGCCCTTCTTCATCACCGGATAGCACACGCATCCCAGCATGTGGTCGCAGAACGCGGACAGCACGCCGCCGTGCATATTGCCGATGGGGGTCAACAACTCGGGCCGCACGTCGAGTTCGCCCGTCATCGTGCCCGGGCCCACTTCGGTGATGCGGATGCCAAGGAACGTCTGCAACCCGCCGGCGCTGCCCTTGTTGGCGAGAAATGACGCGGCGATTCTCTCGTTGTATTCGAACGTCGGAGTTAGTGATTGATTCATGCGGAAATTCTCACTGGCGGAAGGTATCGATGATGGCGTCCACGTTCTCGGCGACGCGCGCCGGCTTGATGCCCGCGGACGGTGAATACAGCAGCACATGATCTGCGAGCGTGCGCCACTGATTCAGCTGTTCGCGCACTTCATCGGGACGTCCGGTAATCGCAATAGCATCCACCATCTCATCGGGCACGGCTGCCGCCATGGCGGCGAAGTCGCCCTTGCGGAAGGCCGCGGCGATGGTTTCGCCGATGCCGGTCCAGCCGTGCGGTTGCAGCACGGAGTGATACAGCCGCGTGGTGTAGTAGAACGCGATCTGCATGCGCGCTTCGTTGCGCGCCTGAGCGGGATCGTCAGCCACACTCGCAATGACATACGGCAGCAGCGCGCACTGGCTGCCTTCCAGCAGCGGCAGCACGGTTTCAGCGATGTACTTGCGCGTGTAGATCGGGTGGCCCACCAGGCCGTCCG
>JAQBCT010000256.1:0-6180 GCA_032124855.1 Gammaproteobacteria bacterium | reverse complement strand
TGCCAGCAGCGCACACAGGAGATTGCGCTCGCGGCGCATCGCGCTTTGGGCTGTGCGGATCTATCGCGCGCGGACTTCATCGTCACCGACGCTGACGAAATCGTTCTTCTCGAAGTCAATTCGCTGCCCGGCATGACACCCACGAGCCTGTACCCGGATGGCGCACGGGCAGTCGATATCAGCTTCGCGCAACTCATGGACGCGCTGGTGCGCAGCGGCCTGCGCCGCGGCGCGCGCTGACTGCCAACCGCTACAGGTCGTAGCCCCGCTCGTTGTGCAGCACCAGATCCAGACCTTGTGTCTCATCCTCAGCGCTCACGCGCAGCGGCGTTAACGCACCGACGAGTTTCAACAACACGAAGGTAACCAGCATCGTGTAGAGGAAGCTGCTGAATGCGCCCACCGCCTGAACGCCGAATTGATGCCCGATCACGATATCTTCCTGGCCGCTGAAAATACCCAGCGCGCTGCTTGCGAAGATCCCCGTCATCAGCGTGCCCAGCAGCCCACCGACCCCATGCACCGGGAATACGTCGAGCGAATCATCCACATGCAGTTTGCGCTTCATGAAATTCGTCGCAGCGAAACACAGCAGTCCGGCCGCCAGTCCAATCACCAGCGCGCCCGCCGGACCGACATAGCCGGAAGCCGGCGTAATCGTACCCAGCCCTGCCACCATGCCGGTGACAGCGCCCAGCGCACTGGGCTTGCCATACTTGATCCATTCCGCCCCGAGCCATGTGAGGGCGCCGACTGCGGCGGCGATATGGGTCACCAACATCGCCATCGCTGCATCACCGTTGGCAGCCAGCGCGCTGCCACCATTGAAACCAAACCAACCCACCCACAACATGCCGGCACCCGCCACTGTCAGCGTCATGTTATGCGGCGGCATGGCCTGCGCCGGGAACCCGCGGCGTCCACCGAGTACCAGTGCAGCCGTCAATGCACCCGCCCCCGCTGTGATGTGCACGACAATCCCGCCAGCGAAATCCTTGACACCCAGTTCAGCGAGCCAGCCGCCGCCCCATACCCAGTGACACACGGGCGCATAGACGGCGAGTGACCACAGTGCAGAGAACAGAAGGCACGCGCCAAACCGCATCCGTTCGGCGAACGCACCGACCACCAGGGCCGGCGTGATGATGGCAAAGGTCAGCTGAAACAAGGCGAAGGCAGTTTCCGGTACGGTGCCCGACACCGATCCTTCATTGACGCCGGCGAACATCGCCTTGCCGAGTCCGCCGATGAAAGCGTTGCCGTCAGAAAATGCCAGGCTGTAGCCCACCAGCAACCACAGCACAGTGACGAGGCACGTGATACCAAAGCACTGCATCAGCACGCTGAGTACGTTCTTGTTGCGCACCAGACCGCCGTAGAACAACGACAGTCCGGGGATCGTCATGAACAGCACCAGCGCAGTGGCCGTGAGCAGCCACGCCGTATCGCCATTGCTGATCGTTGCGACGTCCTCCGCGCGCGCGCCCGCAGCCACAATACCGAGCAGCACGGCCCCCACCACCCGCAGTGTTCGAATCATCACGTTGGCTCCTTATTGATCGTCACAGAAAAACTAGATTTATCAATTAGATAAATTAGGTATCTCGAAATCTTGACGCGACACGTTGCGACACCCCTCGGGTCGAAAGCGTAATGGTTTGGGTGACGCTCTGCCAGTCGGGGCGGGCATTCTCAGGCACCCAGCGCGCGCGCGAGATCACGCACCAGTGCCGGACCCTGATAGATGAAGCCGGTGTAGAGCTGTACCAGTGATGCGCCCGCGTCGAGCATTCCCTGCGCGCCGTCGACGTCGCAGATGCCACCGACACCGATGATTGGAATGCGGCCGCCAAGATGCGTTGCCAGTTGTGCCACGCAGTGCGTCGCCAGCGCGTGCAGCGGGGCGCCCGACAGTCCACCCGTCTCCACGCCATGTCGTACGCCGGCTGCGATGGGACGCGCGATCGTGGTGTTGGTGGCAACGCACGCATCCATCCCCACATCGAGCAGGACGCCGGCGATATCGGCCACCGCATCATCGTCGAGGTCGGGAGCAATTTTTGCCGCGAGCGGGACATAGCGGCCGCGACGCATGTGCAGTTCGCGCTGGCGCTGTTTCAGCGCGGTCAACAGATCCTTCAGCGCATCCACGGCCTGCAGATCGCGCAGTCCGGGCGTATTCGGTGACGAGACGTTAACCGTCACATAGTCGGCTACGTCGTAGGCTTGCTCCAGGCACTCGAGATAATCATCCGCCGCGCGGCGCAGATCGGTGTCTTTGTTCTTGCCGATGTTGATGCCGATGACGCTGGCTACCAGCGGCAGCCGCATGCGCGCGAGACGAATGCGTTCGACGGCGGGCGCGATGCCAGCATTATTGAAGCCCATGCGATTGATCAACGCGGACTGCTCGCGCAGGCGAAACAGCCGAGGGCGCGGATTGCCCGGCTGCGGTCGCGGCGTGAGCGTGCCCACTTCGATGAACCCGAAGCCCATCGCAAGCAGCCCCTCGACACAACGCGCGTCTTTATCGAGGCCCGCCGCCAGCCCGACGCGATTGCGGAACTTGATGCCCATCACCGTCACCGGCTGATACACGCTGTGCACGAAACGTTGCGTGATTCCCAGGCGTTCGCCCAGCTTCATGCCCGCGAGTGCCGCATGGTGCGATAGCTCCGGCGGCAACAGGAACAAGAGATTACGCAGCGTTGTGTACACACGTAGCCCAGCGGAAGGATCAGCGCGGCAGTGTACCTAGGTGGTTCATTCGCGGCGAACGCTGCGCCGCGAACTTCCTTGCATGTCGCGCCTCTAAGGCGGTGGCCAACCTCAGGCTGCAGACTGGACGCGTCATGACGCGTCGCTACAATGACGGGCTTTTTTGGAAACGGGATACCTATGCAAGCAGTCGCCGCACCTCAGCATACGAGAGTCCGTTCTGTGATGGATTGGCTGGACAGTCGCATCATTGGCCAGCGGCCACTCATCGAACGGTTGATGACAGCGTTGCTCTGCGGCGGCCATCTGCTCGTCGAAGGCGCCCCGGGACTGGCAAAGACTCGCGCCATCAAGGAACTGGCAAGTGCAGTCAACGGTGAGTTTCATCGCATTCAATTCACACCCGACCTGTTGCCCAGCGACGTGACAGGCACCGAGATCTACCGCCCGGAAGACGGCTCATTCCGCTTCCAGCGTGGCCCGATTTTTCACAATCTGTTGCTGGCTGATGAGATCAACCGCGCGCCTGCGAAGGTGCAATCCGCACTGCTGGAAGCCATGGCGGAACACCAGGTCAGCGTGGGCCGCGAGACCTATCCATTGCCCGCGCTGTTTCTCGTGATGGCTACCCAGAATCCCATCGAGCAGGAGGGCACCTATCCCCTGCCTGAGGCGCAACTCGACCGATTCCTGCTGCACGTCAAGGTGGGCTATCCCAACGCCGAGGCGGAGCAGGCCATTCTGGAGCTGGTGCGCAGCGAGGCAGTGGGCGCAGGGGACGCGGCGCCGCCCTTACGGCTCAATGCTGACGATATCTTCGAGGCGCGACGTCAGATCCTGAAGCTATACATGGCACCTGGCGTGGCGCAGTACATGATTCAGCTTGTCATCGCCACCCGCCAGCCCGAGCTGTTCGATGCGCAACTGAAGGGCTGGCTCGACTACGGTGCAAGTCCGCGGGGCACCATTGCCCTGGACCAGTGCAGCCGCGCTGTGGCCTGGCTCGACGGGCGCGACTTTGTCACACCGGACGATGTGCGCAACGTGGCCCACGATGCGTTGCGCCACCGCATCATCACCAGCTTCGAAGCCGAAGCACAGGGCATCAGTGCGGATGCGCTCATCGAACGGATTCTCGCGGCCGTCCCGGCGCCATGACGCAGGCATCCTCCGGCCAGCTATTGCGCGGCACGCAGGTGAACGTCGCCGATCTGATTGCCCTGCGCGGCATCAAGCTGCCATCGCGGCTGTCGCGTGCGCCGGTCACCGGGTCGCGCAGCGGCGCCCGTCTGTCCAGGCAGCGGGGCCGCGGCGTGGACTTTTCCGAGGTTCGCCTGTATCAGGCAGGCGATGACGTGCGCTCCATCGATTGGCGGGTGACCGCACGCAAAGCGAAGCCGCATACGAAGCTTTATCGTGAGGAACGCGAACGGCCGACGTTGGTGGTGGTCGATCAATCGCGCTCGATGTGCTTCGGCAGTCAGGTGCGCCTGAAATCCGTGGCGGCTGCTGAATGTGCCGCAATTCTGGCGTGGCACGCCGTCGACGCCGGTGATCGCGTGGGCGGTCTGGTATTCGACGACGCGACTGAATATCCCTTCAAGCCACTGCGCAATGCGCGCACCGTTGTGCGCTTCCTGAATCAGGTGCAGCGCAGCAACGCCGCGTTACTGGACGCGGTGCCGCCGCTGGAGGTCCTCGCAGGCGCGCCCCTGCACCGCGCGCTCAGCCATCTCGCGCGGACCGCACGCACAGGCTTCCGGTTGTATCTCATTTCCGATTTCGCCCGGTTCGATGAGCGCGATGAACAGCAGTTGCGGCGCATCGCACGACACAACAGCGTGGTGCTGATTCAGATCAGCGATGTTCTGGAGCGCGAGCTGCCGCCGCCGGATCGCTACACAATCACCGATGGCCTCCAGCACACCGTGCTGATGACAGGCGCTGATGCGACGCGACGCCGCTATCGGGAAGCCTTCGAGAGGCTGGCCCGCAAAGTCGAAGATGCCTGCATCGCCACGCGCAGTCAGTACATCACGCTCTCCACTCATGAGGCGGCGGTGACTCGACTGAGCGAGCGACTGGTGTCGTGATCCCATGGACGAAGCCCTCAAACAGCTGCACGACCTGCACCTGCCAGCGGCCCCGGGGATGTGGCCACCCGCGCCCGGCTGGTGGTTGCTGGCCGCCCTGCTCGCTGCGCTGCTCGTCATTGCCGCCCACCGGATGCGCGCCGCACGACGTCGCAGCGCGCCCCTGCGGCATGCGATGCGCAGCCTCGATGAACTGTTGGCGGACGTACAAGCCAGGCGGATCTCGTCCGGCGTTTTCACAGCGGACCTGAATGCGTTGCTCAAGCGCGCGCTGATCCACGGCGCTCACCGCCACGACGCCGCACCGCTGACCGGCGCTGCCTGGCTTGGCTATCTCGACCGCATCGTCAACCGCGAACTCTTCACGCTCGGCCCCGGCGCGGCACTTGGCGATGCCCGATTCGGACCGCTTGCTGCTGTCGACGCGGCAGGCCTGCACGACGCGGCGATGATGGTGCTGCGCAAACTGCGGCGCGGCGCGTCGAGGCGCGCGCCATGATTGAACTGTTGTGGCCCTGGGCGCTGGCTGCGCTGCCCTTGCCCTGGCTGGTGCGAGCGGTCATGCCACCGCTGGTGACGCGCGAAGCGGCACTGCGGGTGCCCGACGCGGGCCGCTACGCGATCGGCCTCCAGGTGAGTCATTCCGAACCTGCGAGGCGACCTGGACTGCTTTTCATCGCCTGGCTTGCGTGGATCTGTCTGCTGCTGGCGCTGGCGCGACCCCAGTACACCGGCGAGATCGTCAGCCTACCCAGCACCGGGCGCGATCTGATGGTGGCGGTCGATATATCCGGCAGCATGAACACCGAAGACATGGAACTGGACGGGCGACTCACGAACCGCCTGAGTGTCGTTAAACGGGTCGTGTCGGATTTCATTGCGCGACGCGCTGGCGACCGCATCGGGTTGGTACTGTTCGGCAGCAATGCTTATCTGCAGGCACCGCTGACCTTCGATCTGAAAACCGTACAAAGCCTGCTGGCAGAAACGCCCATCGGTATCGCGGGCGGTAAGACCGCCATCGGTGACGCGATCGGGCTCGCAGTGAAACGTCTGCGCGAACGGCCCAGTGAAGCCCGCGTAGTGATTCTATTGACCGACGGTGCCAACAATGTCGGTGAGGTGCCACCCGAGACGGCCGCGGAACTCGCTGCTGCAGCGGGTGTGCGCATCTACACCATCGGCGTCGGTTCCGAAGCGCTGCGCGTTCCCGGACTGTTCGGCACGTTCGGATCGCGCATCGTCAATCCATCTGCCGATCTCGATGAGGCGACACTTCAAAAGATCGCCGACGCAACGCAGGGACGTTTCTTCAGGGCAAAAGACACCGCCGAACTGGCGCAGATTTACCAGATACTGGATGCGATCG
>JAQBCT010000255.1:0-6636 GCA_032124855.1 Gammaproteobacteria bacterium | reverse complement strand
CTGCCGGCCACAGCGTGGAAGCTCGACCGGTCGCTGATCGCCCGGCTCCCCGATGACCGGCCAGCCCGCGCGCTGATCAGCACGCTAGCCCAATCCGCCCGTGCTCAGCGCATCATGACCGTCGCCGTGGGTGTGGAAACGGAAGCGCAGCGCGCACTATTGGCAGACCTCGGCTGCGATGCGGTGCAGGGTTTCTTGTTCGCCGAAGCGCTGGCGCCGGAACAGTTCAATGCGCTGCTGGCCGCGCACGCCGAACGTCCGCGCACGATGCCGTAGAGGGGCTGCTGGCCATGCGCTGCGCACTGATCACCCATCCGGACTGCCTGCAGCACGAAATGACCCCGGGCCACCCGGAGCGAGGCGCACGCCTGGCTGCAATTCTCGAACACCTCCAACGCACCGGGCTTGCGGCTGAACTCAGCCATCAAACCGCGACGCCAACCTGCATGGCGGATTTCGAAGCAATCCACGACCCGGGCTACCTGCGCAGCCTCTACGCCGACGTGCCGAGCCACGGCCTGGTCAGCGTCGATCCTGACACGTTCATGTGCCCCGTGAGCCTGGTCGCAGCAGAACTGGCAGCGGGCGCGGTCCGCGATGCGCTGGACCTTGTGCTCGCTGGCACCACCCGGCGCGCCTTTTGCGCCGTGCGGCCGCCGGGCCACCACGCCGAAGAAGACCAGGCGATGGGATTCTGCTTTTTCAACAACGTCGCGCTGGGCGCACGTCTTGCGCTTGCCGCTCCTTCGATCGAGCGCGTTGCCATCCTCGATTTCGACGTCCACCACGGCAACGGCACGGTCGATATCTTTCGCGATTCCCCAGAGGTGCTGGTGTGCTCCAGCTTCCAGCATCCCCACTACCCGCACCGACTGCACGATCTGCAACGCAGCAACATCGTCAATACGCCGCTGCCGGCCGGCACTTCGGGCGCAGATTTCCGGCGTGCGGTGGAGCGCGACTGGTTGCCGGCACTGGCGCGGCATCGACCCGATCTGATCTTCGTCTCGGCGGGCTTCGATGCCCACACCGAAGACCCGCTGGGAGATCTGAATCTGGTGGAGGACGACTACCGCTGGGTGACAGAGCTCATCGTGAGCGAGGCCAACACCTATTCGATGGGGCGCGTGATATCGGTGCTGGAAGGCGGCTATGCGCTGGGAGCGCTGGCTCGCTCGACAGCCACGCACATAGAAGGACTGTTGAGCGGCGTTTGACGCTATGCGCGCAGGGCCGCCTGTCCACCGCCGTCGCAGTAGATGCGCTCGCCAGTGAGGTATGAGTTGGACGCCGAAACAAAAAACCGCACCACGTTGGCGACATCTTCCGGCTGACAGACACGCCCGAACGGCATCACGGCATCGAGATCGCGCAGATCTTTTACACCGGCGGATGCTTTCATCAGGCGGCGGCCCATCTCCGTTTCCACCAGGCCGGGCGCGACTATGTTGACTCGAATGCCATGCGGGCGCTCTTCCTTGGCCAGCGTGAAGGCGAGCGCCTCCATTGCCGCCTTGGCCATGTTGTACGGCGCCCCAAAGGCACCCAGGCTGCGGGTCGCCACGCTCGAAATCATGACAATGTCGCCGCGTGGCAGCGCGCGCATTTTCGGCAGCACCAGCTTGCACAGGTAATGCGATGCAAACGCATGACAGGCCACCACCCGCTGCATCTCCGCAGGATCCGTATCAGCCACGCCCTGACCGCGACTGGCGATACCGGCGTTGTTGATGAGAATGCCGACAGGCCCGAGATCCGCCTCGATCTGGGCAACCATCTCGCGATCCTGTTCGAAATCATCGACGCTCGCCTGATACGCGCGTGCACGGCAACCCAGCGCCTCGACAGCAGCCACCACTTCGGCGGCCGCATCGGCATTGCGGCGGTAGTTGATTGCGACGTCCGCACCATCGCCCGCCAACGCCAGCGCAATGCCGCGACCCACCCCACGCCCCGCGCCTGTGACCAAAGCCACCCGACCTGCTAACGACATTGCTATGCCCCTACTGACCTTTGAATTCTGCGTCGCGCTTTTCGAGAAACGCGGACACGCCTTCTTTGAAATCACCAGAACGACCGGCCTGGCTTTGCAGACGCGCTTCCAGATCCAGCTGCTGTTCGTACGCGTTACCCCACGTTTCCCAGTAGGCGCGCCGGATGAGCCCCAGGGAACGGGGTCCATTGGCCAGTCGCCGCGCAATACCCATCGCGCCGTCCCACAGAGCAGCATTGTCTTCGTAGAGACGGTTCACCAACCCCCACTCGAATGCCTTCTCCGCCGGCAGGCGTTCCGCCAGCAAAGACAGTTCCAGCGCGCGCCCCCAGCCGATCAGACGCGGCAGCATGAACGTGGCGCCGCCATCGGGAATGAGGCCGATTTTCGCGAATGCCTGCATGAAGAACGCGCTCTTCGAGGCACAGACAATGTCGCCCATCATCGCAAAGCTCATGCCCACACCCGCGGCGGCACCATTCACAGCGGTGACCAGCGGCATATCCAGATCGCGCAAGGCAAGCAGCAGCGGGTGGTAACCGCCGCGCAAAGTGTCCCCGGCGCCTCCTGGTGCTCCCCCGGCGCCCTGCGGGCCACCCGATGGCGCCTGATCGGCGAGATTCGCGCCGGAGGAGAAGCCGCGCCCTTCACCGCTCAGCAGGAGACAGCGCGCGCCATTGTTCGGGTCGGCCACCTCGCGGACGGCGCGCGTGAGTTCACCCAGCATCTGCGCGCCGATGGCGTTGAGAACTTCTGGATGATTGAATTTCAACACGGCAACGTTGCCATCGAATTCCAGCGTGATGCGTTCGTAGGTCATGGCTGTCCTCTAAGGGCTACCGAGGTTGATAAGATCGTGCGGGCTTGCAGGGAACCGACGATACCCAACCGGCGCCATTGAAACAATGAATCGCATCGAGCCTGAATCGACCACGCTGCCGTGGCACAACCACCATCCACTGACGCCCACGGACGTCAGCGCAATCATTGCTGCCGATCTGCCGGAATTTCGCGTCGCAGCGGTCGGCGCACTGGGTGAGGGCTGGGATTTCAGTACCTTCCTCGTCGACGATGCGTGGGTATTCCGCTTTCCGAAACGACGTCAGTGCGCGCGGCAGTTGAAACGCGAGCATGCGCTGCTGCAAGTACTGGCAGCGCCTCTGTCGCATCAGTCGATTGCCATCCCGCGCTACCACCATTTCATCGAATCACCGCGAACATTCGCGCTGCCGTACGTGAGCTATCCCCTGCTGCGCGGTGACGCGCTGCTCGACCGACCGGTGACGGCCATCGATTCGCAGCGCGTGGGCGAGCAGCTGGGTGCATTCCTGCGCGCACTGCAGGCCGCGGCGCCCTCCATTGCGCCGCGCAGCTACCGCGATCAGTTCCCGGCCTACGTCATCGATTTTCGGCGTGAGCTCAATGTGGTAGCGCCGCAATTGCCCGACCATCTGGTCACCGCGTGCCGGGCGCTGCTGGACCTCGGTTTAGCGCCCGACCCGAATGCACCAGTATTCCAGCACGCCGATCTTGGGGCCGAACACATCCTCATCGATCCCGAGGCCGGCCACATCACGGCCATCATCGACTGGGGTGATGCCGGCTGGGGCCATGCCGTGGGCGATCTGGTTGGTTTATGGGCCTGGGGTGGCGACGCCGCCGTGGTGGCCGCGAGCGCTGCCTGGCAGCGGACCCTGTCGGCCGCCGACTGGCGCCGCCTGCGATCACGTGCAGCGGCGTATGCAATTGGCAGCGCGTATTACGGATACAAAGATCGGCGCGACCCCCTGTTCGCGACTGCGCTAGGCTGGCTCGAAAGGATGTATGGAAATGGCCAGCTATCCGATCCGGAAACACCCGATGCCTGATTCCGATCTCGCGCCTATCAAACGCCTCATCATCGAACGCGCGTGCGAACAGCTCTCCATCGAATACGCGCGCGCGGTGGACTTTCGCGACTACGACAACTTCGTGGAACTTTTCGTCGACGATGCGGTGCTGGATATCGGCGGACGCCTCGAGGGCAAGGCCGCCATCAGGCGCTCAATCATGCAGCGCCCCGACACGGTACGCACACGGCACGTGCTCACCAACATTTTCATCGAGGTGCAAGACTCACATCATGCGCGCGGCGTCTCCTATCTCACGCTGTATCGGCACGTCGGCGAACACAGTGCACAGCGCGGACCGGTTCCGAGCATCCTGCCCACCGCAGTGGGCCACTACGAAGATAAATTCGTTCAGAACGCGACGGGCTGGCGATTCCAATCGCGTGTGCTGCATGTAGCGTTTCGCGACCCCAGCACCGTCAAATCGGAGCCGTGAGGCGCCGTCGATGCTTGCCGGCCATCAGAGGCTCAAGTGATAATGCCGAACATGTCGGAAACCCTCGCAATTGAACTGGGACTTGCGCGTGTTGCAGATGCAACGATCATCGCACGCATGTCGCGCGACTATATCGAGCACGGCCTGGCATGGCGGTGGCAGAGCGCCCAGATCCGTGGCCTGATCCAGGACTCCGAGACCGTCACGCTGTGCGCCCGCAGCCAGCAGCTGCGGCAACACGACCCTGCGCAACCCAGCAGCTACCGTGACGGCGATATTCTTGGCTTCGGCATCATGACCTATGCCTTCGACTCCGCCCATCTGATGTTGCTCGCAGTGGTACCGCGCGCGCGGCGTCGTAATATCGCATCGAAACTGCTGCATTGGATGGAGACCACTGCGCTCACCGCGGGCGTGCAGCGCATCGAGCTGGAAGTACGCGCGGGCAATACGTCGGCGCGGGCGTTCTACCGTGAACGCGGCTATCACGAGCGTGACTATCTGGCCGGCTACTACAGCGGGCAGGAGTCGGCCTTCCGCATGGCGCGAAACCTGCGCCGCACGTGACGGATCTACCCCTGTCCGTCGGGACGCTGGCCGCACCCGAAATTCTGCGCGCCCCTCACCGCGATCGCGCGGCATTCGTCGATTCGATCGTATCGGCCAACCTCGACCATGTGTTCGTAGCCGATCATGTGAGCTTTCACGTCGGCACCGGCATGGATGGGCTGATCAACGCAGCAACGCTCACCGCCCTGACGCCGGCGCTGAGAGTGGTGGTCGGGGTCTATCTGCTCGCCCTGCGCCACCCGATCCCAGTGGCGCGTCAGCTCGCGACACTGGCCGAATCGGCGCCGGGTCAGTTGATTCTGGGTGTGGGTGTCGGCGGCGAAGATCGTAACGAGGTGGCGATGTGCGGGGTGGATCCGCGCAGTCGCGGCCGTCGCACCGACGAAGCCCTGTGTGTGCTGCGTGGCTTGCTGGATGGGCAGCCGTTCAGTCACGCGGGGGAATTCTTCGAGTTTCAAAACGCCTGGATCAAACCGGCGCCGACACCGGCTATCCCGATATTGATTGGTGGACGCGCTGATGCTGCGATGGCGCGTACCGCCCGCTACGGCGACGGCTGGCTCGGCATCTGGTGCTCACCGCGCCGCTACCGCGAGGCGCTGGCTGAAATCGAGCACCTGGCTGCCGGGGTTGGTCGCAGCGCACCGAAGATGAACGGCATTCAGATGTGGGTCGGCATCGACGACGACCGCGGCCATGCGCGCGCCCGCCTCGCAAAGGCGATGCAGGCGTTCTATCGAGTGCCGTTCGAGCGGTTCGAAAAATACAGTCCATACGGAACGCCGGCGGTGGTCGCGGATGCGCTTGCCCCGTATCGCGACGCCGGCTGCCGCCTGTTCAATCTGATGCCCGTCGCGGCCAGTGCCGAAGCGGGCATCGCAGCGGTGGCCGAAATCAAACGGCTGCTTGGCTGAGCGAGGCGCGCATGGCGCACCATCATCACAACACCGCCGAACGTCCTCTGAAGTCAGCATTTGTGCTGATCACGGTGTTCATGCTCGTCGAGGCGATCGGCGGCTGGCTCACCAATTCGCTGACGCTGCTGGCAGACGCCGGACATATGTTTCTGGACGCCTCGGCGCTGGGCCTGGCCTGGTACGCACTGCGCCTGTCGCAGCGCGAGCACGACGAGCAGCTGTCATATGGGTACCACCGCTTTGAAGTGCTGGCCGCCTTCGTCAATGGACTGACGCTGGTCGCCCTGTGTGGCTGGATCATCGTGGAAGCGGTTGGCCGCCTGAGCGACCCGCAGCCGATCCTGGCGGCGCCTGCGCTTGCGATTGCGGGCGTGGGCCTGATCGTCAATCTGCTGGCATTTCGCATTCTCGAATCCTCCGCCACATCGAGTCTAAACGTGCGCGCGGCCGTGTGGCATGTGATCGGCGACGTGCTCGGTTCCGTGGCGGCCATTGCGGCCGCGTCGATCATCCTGCTGACCGGCTGGTATTACGCCGACCCGGTACTGGCCTTCCTCGTGGTCGCAATTTTGCTGCGCGGTGCCATCCGCGTGATCATCGAAGCGGGTCATATTCTGCTGGAGGGTGTGCCACAACATCTGAACCTGGAACGCATCAAAGCGCGGCTCACCGAATCGATTGCCGAAGTCATCGAAATCCATCACGTACATGCGTGGGCACTGACGAGCGAACGGCCCATGGTCACGCTGCACGCCACCATCAATGAGGGCAGCGACGCCCACGACGCCGTGGCGCGCATCAAGGCGGTGCTGCTGGCGGATTTCGGTGTCG
>JAQBCT010000254.1:0-5903 GCA_032124855.1 Gammaproteobacteria bacterium | reverse complement strand
CGCCACCTCCGGCAGTTGCGCGTAGAAGGCGGTGTCGAACACCGCCACCTGTGTCACGTCCGCCCCCAGCACCTCGCGGCAGGCACGGACCCAGGCGAGCGCGAGGAGATTGTGCAGCGGCGCGAGCGGCGCGATCCGTTCGATCTCGGCCTCAACCTCGGCGTCTATCCTGCGCGTGGATGTCAGGCGCGCGCCGCCATGTACGACACGGTGCGCCACCAGTCGCGGCCGTGCGGGCAGGTGTCGCTTTACAAAGGCGGTCAGCAGTTCACCGGGTGTACCGGCACTGAGGTCATAGCGCTCCACTCCGCAGGCGCGCAACTCCGCCTCCTCGGGCGCGAACGCTGCGAGGCGGATAGATGAACTCCCGGCGTTGACGGTCAAAACGGTCATACCAATCCTTTACGGGCGTGCCGAGGCGCGCGAAACATGTATACTCTCATCAATAAAAAAGTAAATTATCCCATTCCCCGGGTCGCCGAGGCGAACGGAAGGCCGTTCGCCTCAATAGCGTGTCACCGCATACAGCCATCCGCGGCGCGCCAGCCACTTCTCGGCCTCAACAGCGATGAACACCACACCCGACAGCAATAGGCAGATTCCCAGTTCCACTGCCGTCAGCGGTTCGGTGTGGAAAATCGGGTTGAGAGCCGGGACATAAATCGTCGCCAGTTGCAGTACGAAGGTCAGCAGTACCGCGCACAGCAGCGGTAGGTTCGTGGCGACGCCGCGCGTGAACAGCGACTCGGTCTCGGAGCGGATCGCGAGCACGTGCGTCATCTGCGACAGCGTGAGCACCGTGAAGACCATCGTCTGCCAGTGGGCATCGCCCACGCGAATCGCCCACGCCTGCGTGATGAGACAAAGCGCGGTGATCAGCGCACCGACCCAGAGGATATGCTGCCAAATTCCGTGCGCGAACAGATTCTCCCGCGGCGGACGCGGCGGGCGCTGCATGATGCCCCTTTCCTCGGGCTCCACGGCCAGTGCCAGCCCCGGCAAGCCGTCTGTCACCAGATTCACCCACAGGATGTGGATCGGCAGCAGCGGGATCGGCAGACCCAGGAACGGCGCCAGAAACAACGTGCCGATCTCGCCGGAGTTGCCGGTCATGACGAAGCGCACGAACTTGCGGATGTTGTCGAAGATGCGCCGGCCCTCGCGCACCGCCGCGACGATGGTCGAAAAGTTGTCGTCGAGCAGGATCATGTGCCCGGCTTCTTTGGCGACGTCGGTGCCGGTGATGCCCATGGCGATACCGATGTCCGCGCGTCGCAACGCCGGGGCGTCGTTCACGCCATCGCCGGTCATGGCGACGTATTCGCCCTTGTCCTGCAGTGCCTTCACTATCTTGATCTTCTGCTCCGGGGCGACGCGCGCGTACACGCGCACGTGTTCCACACGCTCCTCGAACTCCTTCATCTCCAGGCGTGCCAGCTCGCGTCCCGTGATCACCTCGCCCTCGTCGGCGATGATACCTAGACGCGCGGCGATGGCGCGCGCGGTGCCCGGGTGATCGCCGGTAATCATCACTGGCGTGATGCCCGCGGTGCGGCACAGCTGCACTGCTTCGCGCGCCTTGGCGCGCGGCGGGTCCATGAGCCCGACCAGCCCGACGAAGGTCAGCTGCGTCTCGATATTCTCCGCCTCAAGCGGATCGGGTAGTGTGGGCCAGCGGCGCATGGCCACTGCCAACACCCGCAGGCCCTCTGCAGCCATGCGTTCGACAACCTCCTCGACCGCGGCACGATCCAGCGGCGCAGCGCCCTCGGATTTGAAACAGTCATGGCACAGCGGCAGCACATGTTCCGGTGCACCTTTGGTGAAGGCGATGACGGCATCGCCTTCACGATGCAGCGTAGTCATGCGGGCACGCTCGGAGTCGAACGCGATCTCGGCCAGCCGCGGCTGTGTCAGCGCAAGCGACGCCTTGTCGAAATCGGCCTCACGCGCTGCCTGATACAGCGCCACCTCAGTTGGATCGCCGATAATCTCAGCGCCGGCCGCGGCGCGCGCGTCGTTGCTGAGCGCCAGTGCCGTCAGCAACGTACGCCACGGCTCCTGCGCCGCAGCGTCATCCGGCAGCACGTGTTCCGACCGCGCATCGGCGTAGAACTCCTCGACGCGCATGCGGTTCTCGGTGAGCGTGCCGGTCTTGTCCGAGCAGATGAAGGTCACCGAACCAAGCGTCTCGACCGCCGGCAACTTGCGGATGAGCGCGTGCTTGCCGATCATTTTCCTCGCGCCGAGCGCGAGCGACACCGTCACCACCGCCGGCAGCGCCTCGGGGATGGCCGCGACCGCGAGACTGATGGCGGTCAGCAGCATGAGCAGCAGCGGCTCGCCGCGCAGAATGCCGAACGCGAACATGATCGCGCAGATCACGAGCACCGCAGTCGCGAGCACCCGCCCGAAACGGGTGAGGCGCTTCTGCAGCGGCGTCTTGACCTCGTCCTCCGCGCGCAGCAGCGACGCGATACGGCCCAGTTCGGTTTCCATTCCGGTCGCTACCACGACTCCGCGCCCGCGTCCGTACGTCACGAGCGTCCCTTTGTAGGCCATGTTGCGCCGGTCGCCGAGCGTCAGGTCGGGTTCGTGCATGGCGCGCGTCAACTTTTCCACGGGCAGCGACTCGCCGGTCAGCGCGGCCTCCTCGATTTTGAGCTGCACCGCTTCGGCAAGCCGCAGATCGGCCGGCACCGAATTGCCGGCCTCAATCAGCACCACGTCGCCGGGCACAAGTTTGTTCGCGGGAATCATCGCGGCATGACCGTTACGCCGCACCTGTGCCTGCAGCGCTGCCATCTGCTTGAGCGCGGCGATGGCGCGCTCGGCGCGGTATTCCTGCACGAAACCAATCACGGCGTTCAGCACCACGATGGCCATGATTACCAGCGTATCCACCACATCGCCGATCAGTCCTGCAACGAGCGCGGCGGCGATCAGCACCAGAATCATGAAATCGGTGAATTGGCTGAGGAACATCGCCACCGGTCCGCGCCGGTGACCCTCGCGAATTTCGTTCGCACCATAACGCTCGCGACGTTTTTGCACCTCGACCGCGCTCAGTCCCTGGCGCAGATCGGTTTGCAGGCGCTGGACGACCTCCTCGGCCGGCAGCTGATGCCAGGCGGATTCTTCGGGCTGTCGAGGCAGATCTTCCTCGTTCATGGCTAGCCCCCGTGAAGATAGAGAAAGAAGGTATTCAGCAAATAGATCGAAAGCAGCAGCAGACTGGTCCAGCCAACGGTCTTGAACACGCGTGTCTGCGGGCGGTAGAACAACCCAACCACGGCCACCCCACTCATCATCACGACCGACAGGGCCGACACCGCGTGCAACCCGGAGACATGGGATAGCAGCGGCCCTTTGATGTAGAACACATCGTCGATGGCGATGATCATTAGGTTGAACAGGTTACTCCCGAGCAAGTTGCTGACGGCGAGATCGAGCGCGCCGATGCGCAGCGCCGACACCGTTACGGCGATCTCCGGCAGCGTAGTGGCGAACGCCACGAACAATGTGCCCACGAAGGTCTCCTGCCAAGCCATGGCCTGCGCGATGTCGCGCCCCACGTACGGCAACCACAGGCCGGCAGCCACCACCACGCTCGCCATCAGGACATATCGGACCAGCGCATCGCGCAGCGTGATCTGGGGATAGCGCTCGACACGCTCCTCGACCACCGTCTCGCGCTGGCGGCGCTCGTAGCGGAAAACACTACGGATAGCTACCGCATACAGGATAAGCAGCACCGGGCTGTACACGCCGACGGAGCGCAGCGACAGGGTGTCGCCGTGCTGCGCGAACAGGATGTTAAAGCCGACGAACCCGGCCATGATGATGCCGAAGCCGGCCGAGAGGATATGGCCCTGACTGGCGCGCGTGTACACCGATTCCCCGCGCTGCAACAGGTCGAGGATCACGATCATGGTCAGGTTGATGATGCAGGCGCCGAGCACATTGCCGACAGCTATATCGGGTGCCTCGACCAATGCCACCGAACTGATGCCAGTCACGAGCTCCGGCAGCGAGGTCACCGTCGCCATCAGCGCGAGCCCGATCCAGGCACCGCCCAGACCGGTCTTTTCGGCGATAACATCCCCGTAGCGGGACAGCTTGCTGCCTGCAAAGGCAATCAGTGCAGCACAAGCGGCGAACTCAAGCCAGACGATAATGATGGAAGATGGCATTGTCACCTCCGAGTACTCAGGAGACATGATGAAGCCATGAGATTGTCCCGGCAACCACAAGAAAATGCCTCAGTTGACGACTCGGTTAATCTGGATATTGAGTTTCTTGATGCGGTGCCACAAGCTGCGCTCCGAAATCCCCAAGTGTTTGGCGGCGTGGGCTTGCACCCCGTTACACTGCGATAACGCCCCCAAGATCGCCCCGCGTTCGACTTCTTCCAGCCAGTGATCCAGATTTTTGTCGCCAATTTTTCTCGGCGAGTATCTTTCGCCGGGGTTGCCCACTCCGGTACGCGTCACGACCGCCATCGGCAAATCATCCACTTCGATCGTCTGTCCCCGGCAAGAAAGCAACGATCGTTCGACGGTGTTTCGCAGCTCGCGGATGTTTCCGGGCCAACCATAGCGCAGCAAAACCTCAAGCGCCGAGGGGGCAAATTCAGACACCCGTTTGTCCATTTCAGCTGAAAGCTCTTGCAAAAAAGTTTTTGCCAACAACGGAATGTCCTCGCGCCGCTGGCGTAAAGGCGGGACGACGATGCTGTAGACATCCAAACGATAAAGCAGATCTTCACGAAACTTCCCTTCGCGCACAAGCTCTTTCAGATCACGATTGGTCGCGGTCAGGAATCGAACGTCAACGGGTCGCACCTGATCCGATCCCACGGGAGAGAATTCACGCTCCTGCAACACACGCAACAATTTCGACTGCAGCGACATGTCGAGATCACCGATTTCATCAAAAAAGAATGTTCCGCCCTGGGCCTGTTCAAGTCGGCCCAGGCGTTTCTGGGCGGCGCCGGTGAATGCACCCTTGACATAGCCGAAGATCTCCGACTCCATGAGGTCGCGCGGTATCGCGGAGCAGTTGATGGCCACCCAGGGACTGTTGCGTCGGGGTGAAAGGTCGTGAATCGTGCGCGCAACCAGCTCCTTGCCGCTGCCCGACTCCCCCGTGATCAAAACACTTGTCTTGTAAGGCGCAACGCGTCGAATTTCATCAACCATCAATCTGGCGGCGTGGCTCTCGCCGATCATACGTTGCGCGCCCAGTGACTCGCTCACTGCCGCTTTGAGCTGTTCATTCTCTCTCAGAATATCGCGCAGCTTGATCGCATTGTGCACCGCGATTTCGAGCTGTTCCGGTTCGAAGGGCTTGGTAAGGTAGTCCGCCGCGCCGTCATGGATGCTTTTTACGGCGGAGCGAATCGTGCCGTGGGCCGTTATGATGATGACCGGCACATCCGGGCGTTCCTTGCGGCAGTTGATGACGAATTCTTCACCGCCCATTCCCGGCATCTTGAGATCAGACAACACCAAATCAAGATTGGGATTTTGCACGTGTGCGAGCGCCGCCTCGCCACTATCCGCGACCAGCACCTGATGACCGGCGCCCTCGAGCACCATGCGTATAACCGCCTGCATGTTTTGCTCATCATCAACCACCAGAATCGTTCGTTTCATGAAGATGCCTCGTTATATACAGGGAATCGCATGGCAAACCGGGCACCGCCGGTTTCCGGAGGCAGTGCTTCGAGACGGCCCCCGTTGGCCTCCGCCAGCGTGTAGGCAATAGAAAGACCAAGGCCCGTTCCCTGATCCTTGGTCGTGAAAAACGGTTCGAACAAACGCGGCATGATTTCCGCCGCCACACCTGGCCCGTTATCCTGGACCGAAAGCACGATCTGTCCAGCGATAACTTCGGAATAG
>JAQBCT010000253.1:0-2825 GCA_032124855.1 Gammaproteobacteria bacterium | reverse complement strand
CTGTCGGAGCAGAAACCCAAGAACGAGTTGATGATTCTGGTCACGCACGACGACATCGTGGTGCAGGGCAGGGCCGTCGCGCGGGTTGCCGATGTGGCGCCGGATTCCGTGAGAATGATCGATGGGCTCCGCGCAGAGCTTGCCTATCAGGCGGAGCGCAAGGGACCCGTCCCTGAGGCGGGCTACGACGTTACGATCATGGGTGATCGCGAAATCCCCTACTGGCTGATGAAGAAGATCATGGTGACGTGTCAGGACGTCGACTTCGCCCACATTTCGCTGGCCGTGAATCGGATTGAGACGGGCGGCAAACTGTCTGCCTCCGAACTCGCCGCCGTCGCTGCAGCAGGTTCCGACGGAGATCGCTCATGAGCGCGATCACGTTCAACCAGTACGACCTGCCGTGGACCATCGGCACGCTGGATCGACGCCGCTTCAACCGCCTGCTGACGATATTCGTGGGACTGGTGGTGCTATTCGGTGTGGTGGTGCCGTTGCTGACGCTGCCCGAGATCAAGCGCGAAGAACTCGAAGCGCTGCCCCCGCAGTTGGCGCGCATCGTCATCGAAAAGCCGGCGCCTGTGATTCCACCGCCGCCGCCCGTGATCAAGGACGAGCCCAAGCCCGTCCCCCAAAAGACACCCGAGAAGAAACCGCAGCCGGTGGTCGTGAAGCCCATTCCCCAGCCGACCGTGGCCGACGCGCGTGAAAAAGCGGCCATCTCCGGGCTGCTCGCCTTCAAAGACGCTTTTGCCGATATGCGCGACGCCGTCGATGTGGCCAAGCTCAACGACACCGGATCGATTACCCGCGGTACAGGCGAGGCGGCCACCATCGACCGATCGATGCTCACCTCCAAACACGGCACGCGCAGTGCCGGCGTGAACGTGTCGGGCCTGTCACGGGATACCGGCGGGGTTGCCCTGTCCGGCCGCGCGACGACCAAGGTGGATGCACCGCCCGGCGCCGTGGGCGCCAAAGGCACGCATGCGCAGCGTGTTGCTGATGCGCGCGAACGCTCCATCGAAGAGATTCGCCGGGTATTCGACGCCAACAAGGGCGCGATCTTTGCGATCTACAACCGCGCGCTGCGCCAGGATGGATCGCTGCAGGGTAAGGTTGTTCTCGAATTGAAGATCGACCCCACGGGTCAGGTGTTGGATTGTCGCGTCGTTTCATCCGAGCTGGGCGACGAAAGTCTCGTTGGCAAGATCGTCAGCCGCATCAGGCTGTTCGATTTCGGACGCAAGGATGTGGGCACCACGACGATCAGCTATCCGGTGCACTTCCTGCCGACGTAACACGCTCGCGGCGCGCCACCAGCGCAATCTCCACATCGATCTCCTCAGCCACCGTCAGCGCGCCGAACAGCGCGCTGTAGGGCTTCAAGCCCAGGGTGGCGTGATCAGTTCTCAGGTGTGCGTGGATTGACAGATCATCACCGTCTTCGTGGCGCACCACAGGCGCGGTGAGCATTGCCGTGTGATCACGCACCGTCAAAGCAATGCGCACTTCGCTGCTGTCGTCGCCCGAGATCACCTGCGTGACGTGCGCCGTGATGAACGGATACCGTTCGGCATCCAGTAGCTTGCTGCCCAACATATTCTTCCGGGTGCGCGCGATGTCACCTGCGCTCGGCGTCGATGTAAAGCCTTCACCGGCTGCCGCGCGCGCAGCAGGCGCATCCACCACCAGCGCGTCAACGTTCGTATACAGATCCGCGCAGCGCGTGGTGGCGTCAGCGGGAACGTAGATGGCACCCGCTACGGCACCAGTGATCACGTGGTTGTGGCCCAGCTTCGCCAGCGCCCCCGCGCGATAGATGCGCAGTTGCAGCGAGGAATGCTGCGCATCGATGCGAAATACCGTGGCGGGCGGTGCAGCGGCGTAGAACGACGCGGGAAACGCTGCCGGCGCGTCGGCGGCGCCCAGGGCACCCGGCGCACTGATTGCAATGCCAATCAGAAGCAGTGAGCTAGTGCAAAGACGGTGCAGCACGATGGACCCTCCGACGCCGGCACGCTCACGGTGGTGTGGTGCGCCAGCGTATCATCGCAGCCCTTCCACAGCGGGGCGCGCGCATGAACATTTATCACATCTGGTGCGATCTGAAGGCGGGTGTCAGCGACCTCGAGTTCTCCGATGCGGTGCAGTCCTATCTCGGCCTGCTCGAGGAAGACGGGGTGCTGGAAAGCTACCGCATTACACGGCGCAAACTCGGCTTTGGGCATCCCGCGCTGGGCGAATTTCATCTGCAGCTCGAATTTACGGATCTAACGCAGCTGGACGAAGCGTTCAGCAGCGTCGCCCGCCGCGTCGACCCCGTGGAGAGTTTTCACTTCGCCGTGAATTCCAAGGTCACCAACTTCATCGCGGCGCTCTATCGCGATTTTCCCGACGACGTGCGCGAGACGGGCGAGGAGCAGTTCTAGCAGAGGGTGTTGTTGAACCATCCTGCTTCCTGGTGGGAGGGGCTTCAGCCCCGATCCTTGTCGCAGGTTTCTCAGGCAAGGATCGGGGCTGAAGAGGGTGTCGCAAACGTCTGATCGAAGGTTGTGGGAGCGACTTTAGTCGCGATCTTTGTTTGAGTAGCCTGGGACAAGGATCGCGGCTGAAGCCGCTCCCACAAACTAGCCGCGGCGGCGCGCTCGACTGGCGCGTTCGGCTAGACTGCCGGTGCACGCCCGCAATGAGGAACGCCAATGAAATTTAAGCTGCCCAGTTCCAAACAATGGGCTCAGGCATGCGCCTCGGACGGTGAATTCACGCTGGCCGCGCGCCATTGGACTGGCGGAATCAAGCTGAGCGTTGGTGAGCAGCAGCTG
>JAQBCT010000252.1:0-8743 GCA_032124855.1 Gammaproteobacteria bacterium | reverse complement strand
CGCCCAGCTGATCTGTGCAAGCGACGCACGGTATAGATCTTCGAACGACAGGGACGACGGGGGCGGATTGCGGAAGTCGTACCAAAGACCGAAGTTGACGTGACGATCGCTCATTCAGTCGAGACCTGCACGCCGTCGATGAAATCCAGCAATGCATCGTGATACGCGGCAGGATCTTCGATAAACGGCGCGTGACCACACTCCGGCAGTTCGACGGTCCGAGCATTCGGCAGCAGCCCGGCCGCAGCGCGTTCGATCGCGGGCGCCACAACACCGTCCTTGCCGCCCACCACCACCAGCGAAGGCGCCTTGATCCCGGCCAGCAGACGGCGCTGATCCAGGCCGGCCAGCGCGCCCAACGACGCATCGGCTGCGGGGCTCGCCTGTAACGCAATCTGCCAGCACCAGTGTTTGATATCGTCGCCGACGTCGCGCGCAAATACACCCTGGTAGTACAACGTCTTTAGAAAGTTCACGCGGTCGCTCCGCAGTGCGGCGACAGTGGCAGCGACATCATCGGGCGTGCCGCCATGCGCGAAATCAGCACAACGCGTGTAGCGCGGTGTTGCGCCGCAGGTGAGCACCAGTCCGCCAACGTTCGAACCAAGGCGCGCGGCTGCATCAACGACCACAGCGCCGCCGAGCGACCAACCATTCAATACAGGTGCGCGCAGTTTCAGACTTTCACACAGCACCGCCAGGTCACGCCCCAATGCCTCGATGGATACATCGCCGAAATCCTTGTCGGAGTGTCCGCAGCAGCGATGATCGTAGGTGACCACACCAATTCCCGCATCGGCCAACCGCGCGGCAGTGGTATCCCAGACTCGACAGCCCATCCCCCAGCCATGCGACAGCACCACAGTGACCCGGCCTGCCGGCAGATGCTCGTAGTAAATCTCGCCGCCCTCGACCTTCAAGCGGGCCATATCAGCGCACCAAACCGGGCGGCACCACGCGCGTCTCATCGCGAGCGTCGCAACGCACCTCGATCAGGCCCAGGCAAACAGCCTTGGCAACGGCATGCGTGCGATTGCGCGCGCCGAGTTTGTGTGTCGCATTGTCGATGTGAAAGCGTGCGGTGGCCGCTGCGCGATGCAGTAACGTGCCGATTTCGGTATCGGGATAACCCAGTGCGGCCCATGTCAGGCATTCGAGTTCGCGCTCAGACAGCAATGCGCGCGGCTCAGCGATTGCTGCCGATTGCACGTCCGCCTCGGTGGCGCGCAACAGTTCAACGAAAACGTGCGCAGCCTGTTGCAGCGTCCGCCCATGTCTCACCAGAACCGCGGCGGAATCCACACCTGGCTCGCGCGCCATCCAGGTAACCGAACCGCATCTGCCATGTGGCCCGTGCAACGGCACCGTCACTCCGCAGTGAACACCTCGCGCAGGCGTCAAGTGCCACGCGGCGAACGGCCGTTTGCGCGATACCTCCGCGGCAACTTCGCCGGCGTCCCAGGCAAACGGCTCGCTGGTCACGCGGCATGCGTGCGCGATGGGACTCACCCTGTGCAGGCGATGCTTGAACCAGTCGCCATGGAAGTGCGACTCCCAGCCAAACAGCGTCGCCAATGCATCGCCATCCTCCGTGCGCACCAGCTCTGTGTCGTCGTAGTCGTCTATGACGGACGGAAATCGCATACCGATAATGGCGCCGATGTCACGCAAGGTCTCGGCACCGGCAATCCGATTGCGGCTGCGCGTCAGGCGCGTGGTCGCGCGCTCGATCTGTGTGAATTCGCTCAACACTGCTCCTCCCCCGTTAACGCTGGTCAGTGCCGCGAACCCCTCTGATCAGCGGCATCCCGTCGCGATCCAAGCACATCAACGCTATCCCGTCCGCTTGCGCGCCCTCGCCGCGGCGCCACGCAGCCGCCTGCGCTCTCGCAGCAGCTGCTTCTGGGCTGCCTCGACACGCTCTTTGAGCATTTCCTGCGGCTGCCCGCGCACCACGCCAAGCAGAATCATCCCCGTCGAGAATTGCATATAGGGCGCAAGGCTGGCATCGGAGAGCATCGGGGAGCTCCACATGACCGCCGCGTTGATACAGGCCGCGGTCATCTGCTCCGCCACCAGCAGCGCGGTGATCCACGCTGCAAGCTGGCGCCGCCCGGCCATGGTCACCAGCTCGCGTTCGAACGCCACTGAGAGCTGAATCGCCACACGCTGCTGGACGGCCGTCGTGTTATCCAGCGATCCCAGCGCCTCGAGCAGGCGCCGGTGAAACGCCGACATGGTGCGCAATTGAAGCGCGATCTGATCGACGATCATCAGTAGACGGTCGAACCCCGCATCCGCCTGCGTCAGTGGCACCCCGTCGAGCACGCCCCCGAAATGGTCTTCGATGGCCTCACCCAGCAGACCGTCCTTGCCACCAAACTGGTTGTACACCGTAGGCACACTGACACGGCACCGATCGGCCAGATCCCGCACGGTCACAGCTTCGTAGCCTACCTCCGCGATCATCTCACGCGCGGTTTGCAACATCGCTGCACGTCGCGCCAAGCGTTGTTCGGTAACGAGGTCCATGGCCTGATGCTAGCATCGTTTGAACATGTTCAATAGACTTTAACGCGTTATACTCCGGTCAATTCGATACCTTTTGGGGGACCCAGCCATGACTGCACACGACCACGAAATCGTTTCAATCTACGGCTTTTCCGACGACCAGATCGATCAGATCATGGCTGACGCGGACGAGTGCGTATTGATGTGGGCCACTCAGGATGGCTGGCCGGTGGGCGTCATCCACGCCTATGTTTGGAAGGACAAGCGCGTATGGCTGACCTTTGCCGTGCATCGTCATCGCGCCGCGGCCATCAAGCGGGATCCGCGCGTATCCATAACCGTCAGCAGCACGTCGAGCTTCACCGCCGAGTCGCCGCGCGGTTCCGCAACCATGAAGGGCCGGGCGATATTTCACGACGATCAGGCAACGAAGGACTGGTTTTATCCGGCGCTTGCAAAGAAGGTTTCGCGCGGCAATCCCGACTTCGAATCGACGTTCTTTGGCATTCTCGATTCGCCGTTGCGGGTGATTCTGGAAATCGTTCCCGAGAAATGGATCACCTACGATTCCATGAAGGGTGCCCGCGACATGGTGGGTGCGCTGCCCGACGAGGAGAAGACGCCACGCACCAGTTCCGATGCGGTGCGGATGAACAAAGAACGCGCGCGTCGCGGCCTCCCTCCCCGCTGATTCACACCACACAAGGAGATTCCAATGGCCATGCTCACCGGCAAGATCGCAGTGGTCACCGGCGCCAGCCGCGGCATAGGCAAGGGTATCGCCATCGCGCTGGGCGAACAGGGCTGCACCGTCTATGTCACCGGGCGCACCACGGGTTCAGGTGAACGCACCATCGATACCACCGCCCAACTGGTCACGAAGGCCGGCGGCGACGGCCGCGCCATCCGCTGCGATCACGGCGTTGACAGCGACATCGCAGCGCTATTTGAGCGCGTCGGCAAAGAGGCCGGACACATCGACTACCTCGTCAACAATGTCTACAAGATTCCCGACCCGCCGGCATGGGGTGGCGGGTTCTGGGATCACCCGATACAGATCTGGGACGATCAGGTGGGCATCGGTCTGCGCGCCCACTATGTCGCAAGCTGGCACGCAGCCAAGTGGCTGTTCGCGGCAGGCGCCGGCGCTGCCATGCTGAACGTTTCATCGCCCGGCGGGCAGAGCTATCACTTTTCCAGTTCCTACGGCGCGGGCAAAGCCGGGCTCGATCGGCTGACGGCCGATATGGCCATCGAGCTCAAACCCAAAGGCGTTGCAGCCGTGGTTCTCTACCCCGGTTCTGTCGCCACTGAATTCATTCAGGACGCAGCCAAGGTGCGCAAGATGGATCTGTCGCAATCCCAGACGCCGCTATTCGTCGGTCGTGCGGCAGTCGCGCTGCTCACTGCGGTCGACCTGATGAAGCGCACCGGCACCATCCAATGGGTCGAGGATATCGCCGAGCAATTCGACATCCTCGATGAAACAGGCAAGCGGCCGCCGCGGTATGCACGGCGTGGAGAGGCTTCCTAGCGGGCAATCGACGCTTCAGGCACCCGTGTTCATCGACTGCGAGATGACCGCGTAGCCGCTGGTCGAAGCCAGACGCTTACCCACCACCGCCTGATACGCGGCGGAGTTGTACCAGGCTTTCGCCGCCTCGGTTGATGCAAACTTGATGACCACTGTCTGCGGGCCCGGTGCTGTCCCCTCTATCGTCTCGGCAGCAGCGTCGAATGAAACGAGTTCTGCACCATGGGCCGCCAAGGTAGGGCCCGCTGCCTGTGAATAGGCCGCGTAGCCTGCCGGGTCCTTGACAACGTATTGAGCAATGAAATAGGCGGCCATCATGATGCCTCGTGCGTATGAAGTGCGGGACCGAAGTGTGGCCGGCATACTGGCGAAGAACAAGCTCGACGAGCCATGGTGCAGTTTAAGTTATGATGACATCGCAATTGATGACGCTGGGTTGGCGCGAGTGGGTTGCGTTACCTGGTCTCGGGCTGCAGCGCATCAAGACAAAGGTGGACACCGGTGCGCGCACTTCTGCTCTGCATGCATTCGAAATCGAACCGTATCAGCGCCGGCACATCGAACGCGTGCGCTTCGGCGTCCATCCGCTGCAACGCGGCCGCGGCATAGAAGTTTTCTGCGACGCCGCGATTGTCGATCGACGCAAGGTGACCGATTCGGGCGGACACGCGGAAATGCGATTCGTGATCGAGACCTTGGTTGTCATCGGAACTACCCGGCGAACCATCGAGATGACGCTCAGCGATCGCGATCCGATGCGGTTTCGCATGCTGCTGGGCCGCACCGCACTGGCTAGCGCATTTCTGGTGGACGCACGGCGTTCATACGTGGCGGGTGAACCGCACACTGGGCTCAAAATCAAACGGAGGTAACTCAGGTATGCGAATTGCCATACTGTCAAGAAATCCAAGGCTCTATTCCACGCGCCGACTGAAGGAAGCGGCCGTTGCGCGCGGCCACGAAGTACGCGTGGTGGACCATCTGCATTGCTTCATGGACATCACCGCCACCAAGCCGACCGTGCATTACCGCGGCGAGGAATTCGGACGCCATCACTTCGATGCAATCATTCCGCGCATCGGCACGTCGGTGACGTTCTACGGAACCGCCGTCGCGCGTCAGTTCGAAATGATGGGCGTGTATTGCGTCAACGAATCCGTCGCCATTACCCGCGCACGCGACAAGTTGCGTTCGATGCAATTGATGTCGCGGCACAACGTCGGCATTCCGGTCACCGCATTCGCCAACCGGCCGGACGATGTGCCCGGCCTGATCCGCGAAGTGGGCGGCGCGCCGCTCGTGGTGAAGCTGCTCGAAGGCACGCAAGGCATTGGCGTCGTACTGGCCGAAACGGACAAGGCCGCAGAGTCTGTGATTCAGGCGTTCATGGGCCTTGGGTCCAACATTCTTGTGCAGGAGTTCATCAAGGAATCCAAGGGCTCTGACATCCGCTGCTTCGTCGTGGGCAACCGGGTGATCGCCGCGATGCAGCGCACCGCGCCCGAAGGCGAGTTTCGATCGAATCTGCATCGCGGCGGCAGCGCAAAGCTGGTGAAACTGACGCCCGCAGAACGACGCACCGCCGTGAAGGCCGCTGCATTGATGGGGCTGAATGTCGCCGGTGTCGACATCCTGCGTTCGAATCGCGGCCCCCTGGTGATGGAGGTGAATTCCTCACCGGGACTGCGCGGTATCGAAGAGGCTACCGAAAAGGACGTCGCGGATATGATCATTCAATTTGTCGAAGACAATGCAAAAGCTGGCAAGACGAAAACCAAAGGCAAAGGCTGAGCCCCGCCAACGCGTCGACATCGGCGAACAGTCTGTTGTCGCCGGAGAGCGGCGCGTCATCGAATTGCCGATCGCAGCGCTGTACACCGGTGCGGCGCCGCTGCAGTTGCCCGTGCATGTGGTGTGCGGGCGTCAGAGCGGGCCGCGTCTGTTCCTGTCGGCCGCTATTCACGGTGATGAACTCAATGGCGTAGAGATTGTCCGCCGTGTGCTGAACCACCGTGCGCTGCACCGGTTGCGCGGCGTGCTCGTGGCGGTCCCAGTCGTGAATGGCTTTGGCATGATTCAGCACTCGCGCTATCTGCCGGATCGACGCGACCTGAACCGCTCCTTTCCCGGTTCGCCCACCGGCTCGCTCGCCGCACGCCTGGCGCATCTGATGCTCGAGCATGTTATTTCGCCGAGCGCCTACGGCGTCGATCTGCACACGGGTTCGTCGCATCGCGCCAACCTGCCGCAGATTCGTGCGGACCTGATCGATACCGAGACGCTCGATCTCGCGCGTTCGTTCGGCGTGCCCGTTCTCATCAATTCCACCGTTCGCGATGGCTCGCTGCGCGCCGAGGCAACTGCCGCGGGCGTGAAGATGCTGCTGTACGAAGCGGGTGAAGCACTGCGTTACGACGAGCTCGCGATTCGCGTCGGGGTGGAGGGTGTGCTGAATCTGATGGGGGGACTCGGCATGATTGCGCGCCGGCCGAAGACGAGGCGCAGTGAACCATTCGTCGCACATTCATCCACGTGGGTACGCGCGCTGTCGAGCGGCGTCGTCGTGACGCGGCGCAAGCTCGGCCATCACGTCGCAGAGGGCGATGTGCTGGCAGAGATATACGACCCGTCGAATCTCTTCGACGGCCAGGTCGCCGAGGTCATTGCCAATGCCACGGGTCTCATCATCGGCCGCACCCGCCTGCCCCTCGTCAACGAAGGCGATGCCCTATTTCACATCGCCCGATTCGAAGACGCGGAGAGCGTGGCCGCCGAAGTGGCGAGCTATCACCAGGATATCTTCGATCCGGAACAGCTCTACTGAGGCGTGCGCGGCGCGCCGCCTCACTGCGTGTTCAACACCGAGTAAACCCGCTTCTGAAACAGCCAGCGTCCGTCGCGCTTGACGTAGTCGTCCTCGTAGCGCCCCGTGATGCCCCGCTTTGTGCCGTCCTTGCCGTGCAGGAACTCCTGCTGATACCACGTGGCATGCGCGGTCTTTCCGCTCACGACAATCGGACCCGCGGATGCGAAGAACCCGACGAAGGAAAAACTCGCCATCATCTGCTGCCACATGGGCACGAAGGTTGCCTTACCTGTCACATCGCCCATGCCCGGCAAAGACCAGATGGCATCATCCGTCCAGTTCGCTGCCCACGCCTCGGCGTCGAGGCGCATCACGGCATCGTTGTAGGACTCCACCAGTTCGCGTATCGCCAGGCGATCCTCTACCGGTCCACTGCTGATCATCGTGCGCTCCATGGGTCAAAGTTTTCGAGGTCGCCATGTTACGACAATCGCAGCATGGCCATAATGCCATCCGTCATCGATCAGGAAACCAGCAATGAAATATCGACTACTGGGCCATAGCGGCCTGCGCGTCTCCGAACTGGCGCTTGGCGCCATGACCTTCGGAACCGAAACCGGCTTTGGCGTGGAAAAGGCGGAAAGCCGCGCCGTATACGACGCATTCCGAGAGGCTGGCGGTAACTTCATCGACACTGCCAACGTCTACGCAAGGGGGACGAGCGAAACATTTCTGGGCGAGTTCATGGGCACTGATCGTGCGCGCATCGTGCTGGCCACGAAATATACCGGCGGCATGCGCGGCCGGGACATCAATGCCACCGGCAATTCGCGCAAGAACATGATGGATTCCGTCCACGCCAGTCTCAAACGCCTGAACACCGACTACATCGACCTGTATTGGGTGCACGCGCGCGACTACCTCACGCCCATCGAGGAAGTGATGCGCGGTCTTGATGATCTCGTGCGTCAGGGAAAAGTGTTGTACGTCGGTGTTTCCGACACACCCGCCTGGGTTGTCTCGCAGGCCAATACCATCGCGCAGTTGCGCGGCTGGAGCGCATTCGTCGGGCTGCAGATCCGCTACAGCCTCATCGACCGCACAGTGGAGCGCGAACTGCTGCCCATGGCGCGCGCCTTCGATCTGGCTGTCACACCATGGGGCATCGTCGGTTCCGGAATCCTCACCGGTAAGTACAACCTGGATGCCAAGGCTGCGGGTCGCGCACAGCTGCGCGGTCAGATCGCGCCCCGCAGTCTGACCATTGCCGCGGAAGTGCTGGCCATTGCCAAGGAGCTGGGGATCACGGCATCACAGGTGGCAATCGCATGGGTTCGCCAGGGCGAAGGCAACATCATTCCCCTGGTCGGCGCACGCACGGCCACTCAACTCTCTGAGAACCTGGGCGCACTCGAGGTGACACTGGATGAGACCCTGCTGCAACGCCTGAATGCGGTGAGCGCCATCGAATCCGGTTTTCCCCACGACATGCTGCGGCCGCAGAACCAGGCGATCGCCAGGCAGGTGCACAACCACCGCGCCACCACCACGCCCGAATGGTGATCGACGCCGCTACGCCGTGAAGCGCAGGCCCTCGTAGTTGTTCGCTGCGATGGCCTGAAGATGCGCCACGTAATCCGGAAAGCCGATGTAGGGCATGAACACGCGCGGTTTGCCCGGTACGTTGGCGCCCAGATACCAGGAATTGCACTGCGGATACAGTGTTGCGTTCGCGCGCATGTTCACCACATCCACCCACTGATCCTGAGCGGTCAATTCGGGCTCGATGGCCGAATAGTGCCGTGAATTGGCCCACTCGATGAGCGCGGCGATGTACTGCGCATGCTGTTCGACGCCCGTGATCATGTTGGCCAGCACCGACGGGCTGCCCG
>JAQBCT010000251.1:0-4094 GCA_032124855.1 Gammaproteobacteria bacterium | reverse complement strand
TAATCTGCTGCGGCTTCGGCGCGGTGATTCTGCTGCTGATGATCTCGAAGGTGGCGCAGCCACTGGTGCTGGAACACGCCGCGATGAGTCTCGATGGGACTGTCAGCGCGCGTCGCGAAGCGCTGTTCGAAATTCGCGGGCATACCACGCAGCTCACGCGCGACCTCTCGGACAAGCAGCGCCAGCTGAACAGCACGCTGATCGCGCTGGCGCGGCTCGAAGCGGAGTTGAGCCAGATCCTCGGGCGCTTCCAAACGTCCAAGAGCGATGCCGAGGAACAGGTGACGCTGGAGAAAAAACTGGCCAGCGCCAAGCAGCAGTTGACCGAGGAAATGCAGCGCCTCTTGGGCGCCGGGTTCCAGCGTGCCGACAATACGATCGGTGGAATCGCGGTGGACAGCGAATACTTGGTGTTCGTAATCGACACATCGGGCAGCATGTTCAACTATTCGTGGGGCGAGGTGATCAAGAAGGTCCGCGAATCGCTGGAGATCTACCCGAAGTTGAAAGGCATTCAGGTCATGAGCGACATGGGCGAGTTCATGTTCCCCCGCTACGGCAACAGCTGGATACCCGACTCCCCGGCGCGCCGGCGCGCCATCCTCGAACGCCTGCGTTCGTTCAATCCCTTCAGCAATTCCAGTCCCGTGGAAGGTATCGAAAAAGCCATACGCACATTCCAGGCGCCGGACAAACGCATCAGCATTTTCGTTTTTGGCGACGACTTCACCGGCAATTCGATTGAGCAAGTGGTCGACACAGTGGATCGCATCAATCAACCCGACGCACAGGGCCGCCGCCCGGTGCGCATCAATGCGGTCGGCTTTCCCACCCTGTTTCATGCAGCGAACCGGCCTGCCTCACTGTATCGATTCGCGGCACTGATGCGGGAGCTGACCTATCGCAACAACGGCACATTCGTCGGCCTGCCGGAGTTTCAATGAGCGCAGCCGGCCGGCGCAATCCACGCATCGGCGCGCTGGCGCTGGCCGCCCTGCTGGGCGCCTGCAGCGGTGCCACCGTGCAGTTGAAGGGCGACATACCCACACCGTTGGTTGAGCCGTTGCCACTGCACATGGGTTTCTATTTCGAGCCGGCGCTCGTGGAATACGTTTATGAGGAGCGCATCGCCAATCAAGGCGACTGGCGCGTGGAAGTGGGCGCCATGCAATCGCTTCTGTTCCTGCAGATGGGTTCCGCCATGTTCACCGAAGCCGTGGAAGTGCCGGCAGTTACGGCGCTGGCGGCATCGGTCGATGGCGTACTGGCGCCTTCCATCGTCGACTTCCAGATCGCCATTCCTCCCCAGACGCGCACTGACTTTTATGAGGTCTGGATCAAATATCGGATGCGCTTGTACAACAACCAGGGCGAGTTGATTGCCGAGTGGCCACTCACGGCGTACGGTAAGTCCAACCAGGAGGACTTCGGGATGTTCGAAAGCACCCGCGAACCGGCCATGCAGCAGGCAACACTGCATGCCCTGCGTGATGCCGGGGCCTTTCTGGCGCTGGGCTTCAGTTCGATTCCGCCGGTGCGGGCCTGGCTCAACGGCCGCGGCGGCGCCGCGCCGGAAGCGGCGCCATGAAACAGCGGTTGAGCGTGGCCGTGCTGGGATGCCTGATGTGCGCTCTCAGCGGCTGCGTCACCACTACCGTTCAGGAGATTCGCCAGGCGGCCACCGGCATCGGTGAATCGGAATCGGTCGTGGTACTTGGCCGCCACGACAATGCAGCGGATGAATCCGAAGACGATTTCGTCAGCTGCGTCAGCAACAACCTGGGCGGCGGTCGCGACAAGATCGGTGTCATCAACGAACAGGCATTCGTCGATGCGCTCTACCCGTGGTTCGAACCGCGCACCGCACCACTCAATACATCGGATCTGCCGGAGCTGGTCGCCAAACCGCTGCTCGCTGAGCGCCTTGCAAGCATCGGCGTGCGTTACGTCATCTGGATCGAAGGCAGCACCGAGCGCGTCGAACAGGCCGGTGCGATGACCTGCAGCATCACCATGACCGGCGCCGGCTGCTTTGGCTTCATGTCCTGGGAGAACGATTCATCCTACGAAGCCCAGATCTGGGACATCAAAAGCGGCACCGCCGTTGGCAAGGTCAGCTCAGATGCCAACGGCACGAGTTTCATGCCCGCGATCATCGTGCCCGTGCCATTCGTCGCGCGGGTTCAGAATTCGGCCTGCAACAGTCTGGCGGATCGTCTCAAGTCATTTATCACCAAAGAGTCGTAACTCTTTGTAATATATTACCTTCGCCGAACCTCGAGCACCTCACCCGTGATGTGATTCGGTTCCACCGCATACCACTCCTGCAGCTCCACATCGAACCGTTCCCGACACAGCTCACCCAGCTCGTAGAACGTGGGACGGCCAGGATCTGCGATGATCACCCGCTCCACCCCCCCTTTCAGCGCCCGCTGAATTAGGTTGAACAGCGGCTTGACCATGCTGTCCCAGAAACAGATATCCGAGCCGATCAAAATGCGTTCTTTGCCCAGGCGCGCCGTGGTGAGGTCCTCGAAGCGGCTCACGAGCGATTGCACCTTCACGTCGTTGATCGCGCCCAGCACGTCCATGAACGGAAATACGTCCTTGTCGATGTCGACACCCGTGACGCGCGCGTTGAATTTCTTCGCGCAGAACACCGCGGCCGGACCCCAGCCGCAGCCGATCTCCATCACGCGGCTGCCGCGGCGAAACGGTCGGTGCAGCAGATAGTCCATCAGGATGAAACTGGACTGCCACGCGCGGTGGCCATGCACCGACGGCTCGTAGAGCCGTTTCAGGCTGCGCACGAGGCGATGTTGAGATTGCAGCAGATAGACCCCGTAGGCCTGCTGAATGTACGGCTCCGGCAGTCGTTCCAGTTTGGGCATGAGAACTCGCGACAAAAAAGAGGCGCGATGGTAGCGATTCACTCGGAGAGCGGCAATTCATCGAATACCCGAGTAAATTAGTCTGGTATCGCCTCCGGCCCCAAAGTTACAATGCGCGCCCCTCCCGACAGGTCGCCTCCACCGCCCGATGCGTGACTCACCGCCCGCCATCCAGACCCTCATCACGCGCGACTACGCACCCGGATTCGTCAGCGATATCGAATCGGAGACGCTGCCGCCGGGGCTCGACGAGGATGTGGTTCGCTTCATTTCGGCGCGCAAGGGGGAGCCCGACTGGCTGCTCGATTGGCGCCTCGCGGCCTATCGAACCTGGCGCGAAAGCGCGACCCCCGAGTGGGCCCATCTGCACTTTCCGCCCATCGACTACGAGGCCATCTCGTATTTCTCGGCACCGAAGCGCCAGCAGGATCGGCCGCAGTCGCTGGCCGAAGTCGACCCGGAACTGTTGCGCACCTACGAAAAGCTCGGCATTCCGCTGCACGAACAGGAATCACTCGCCGGCGTCGCAGTGGACGCGGTTTTCGACAGCGTATCCATCGGCACTACCTTCAAGGCAAAACTCGCCGAGGCCGGGGTGATCTTCTGCTCATTCGCTGAAGCGGTGCAGACGCATCCGGAGCTGGTCCGCAAGTACCTCGGCAGCGTGGTGCCGGTGCGGGACAACTTCTACGCCACGCTGAATTCAGCGGTGTTCAGCGACGGCTCGTTCGTCTACATCCCCAAGGGCGTGCGCTGCCCGATGGAGCTGTCCACCTACTTTCGCATCAATGCGATGAACACCGGCCAGTTCGAGCGCACGCTGATCATTGCCGAGGCCGGCGCCTACGTCAGTTATCTGGAGGGTTGCACGGCACCGCAGCGCGACGAAAACCAGCTGCACGCCGCCGTGGTGGAACTGGTGGCCCTGGACGACGCCCAGATCAAATACTCGACCGTACAGAACTGGTACCCGGGCGATGCGCAGGGCCGCGGTGGCATCTACAACTTCGTCACCAAGCGCGGCGTCTGTCTCGGCGCACGGTCGAAGATTTCATGGACCCAGGTGGAGACGGGCTCGGCGATCACGTGGAAGTATCCCAGCGTGGTGCTGCGCGGCGACGACAGCGTGGGCGAATTTCATTCCGTTGCGCTGACCAACAACTTTCAGCAGGCAGATACCGGCACGAAGATGATTCACCTGGG
>JAQBCT010000250.1:0-3584 GCA_032124855.1 Gammaproteobacteria bacterium | reverse complement strand
CCGAGCATCGAACGCGCGCGGGCAGATCTGTTGGCGGGACACATCGCTGCATTGCCTTCACCTGCCGCGCTCGCGGTACGCATCGCCGCCGTGGTGGTGGGTCGATTCGTGCCGATCATGCACAAGCTCGAAGTGCGCCTGGAAGGCATCGAAGAGGATATGTTCAGCAACCCGACGGACGAGCTGCTCAACGAACTACTGGTCTATAAGCGCGAGCTGAAGAACGTCCGCCGCATCGCCACCTATCACGCCCATATCTTTGATCACCTCAAGCGGGAGGGAGACGCCGAATTCGCCGTCACGCAACGCGCGCTGGGCGACGTCATGGAGCAGTTCGAACGCGTTGTCAGTCTGGCAGGCATGTACAACGAACTCGCGAACGACCTCATGAACGGCTATTTGTCACTCGCATCGCACCGGCTCAATCACATCATGAAGCTGCTGACGATCATCACCTGCATCTTCGTGCCGCTGGGATTCATCGCTGGCGTGTACGGCATGAACTTCACCATCATGCCGGAGCTGGCGCTACCGTATGGCTACTTCATCGTCATCGGCGTGATGGCCACCATCGCCGTGACACTGTTGCTGGTGTTTCGCAGGCGCAATTGGCTGTAGAGCGCACCACCCCCGTCGCGACTCAGGCAGACGCGCGGCGCCCCACATCCATAGCGTTCACCAACGCATCGAGAATCTCGAAAATGTGGATTCCATCGAAGCGCGGGTTGCGGCGAACCACTGCATCGCAAAACTCCAGATAGAGGTCGCCGCTGGCGACCCTGTCCACGCACCACTTGCGCCACTCTCGCAAGAGGGCGGCCTCGTCGTCCCGATACACGAGTCCTCCGCTGTCATTCTTCTGCTTCAACCCGAGCGGGCTACCCTGTCCTTCGCCGGTCGCCCGCGGATGCACCGCCGCGCGGGGGCGGCAGGATAGCAGAAGCGAATTTTCGGACCCATATTTCGTTGCGCCGCGGCCGCCACCACACCGTCACTCCTTGACGGTGATGCGACCCTGATTGGCCTGCAGTACCCGAGCACCGATGCCTTTGACTTGCGTCAGGTCATCGACAGACTGGAATGGACCGTGCGCCTGCCGGTACTCGACGATCGCCCGCGCGCGCGACTCGCCGACACCGTCCAGCGCAGCGGACAACGTCTGGACGTCCGCCGTGTTGATATTTACTGACATTGGCGTGAGCGCTGGTTTGACATCGACCGCGTGCGCCAAGCCGCCAATGCCGAACAGCGCCGCGAGAATGACGGCACTCAATACTTTCATCATGGGTTTCACTGGGGTAATCCTCCGATGGGTTGCTGCGTCGCCGTTGCGCGACGTGAACTCACCCTACGCGGCACGCTGCGGCCGTGGCAGAGGCAACCACTGATGCCGTTGTAAGTCCGCGCCGCACCGAACCCGGCGCGTACTGCTCCCGTCAGGGGCAGCCATTCAAGCGACGGCGCTCGTTTCCGCGGTGGACGTGCGATCGCGACCGGACTCGGACTGGGCGCGATGTAAGTCGCGGCGCAATTGACGCGCGCCGGCGCGCGCCCGCAACACCTCAACGCCGGCACCGAGCCACCCGACGGTGACGCCTAGCGTGAATGCACTCACCAGCCACCAGTAGATGCTGAGCTGCGGAGTCGACCAGTCGAGAAAGTACAATGCCACGCGCCCCCGATTGTCGACGACGGCGAGCATCGCGGTGACCGCGATCAGCACGAAGGCAACAAAGACGATCCAGCGTGAAAGCTTGCGCATGGAGATTCAGCGGGCGCCGATCGCGGCCCGTCGCAGGTCACTCATCATCGGCATCGCCATCCGAGATTTCTGCCGGCATGGGATAGCGCACGAGACTCTCGTTCGCGCGATCGCGCAGCTCTTTGCCCGGCTTGAAGTGCGGCACGTACTTCCCGGACAGACCCACGGACTCACCGGTCTTCGGATTCCGACCAATGCGCGGCGCGCGGTAGTGCAGCGAGAAACTGCCGAAGCCGCGAATCTCGATCCGATTGCCGTGCGCGAGTGTCTGGGCCATTTGCTCGATGATGGTTTTGACGGCGAGTTCCACGTCTTTGGCAGACAGCTGCGTCTGCCGCGCCGTGATACGTTCGATGAGTTCTGATTTGGTCATGGCAAGTGCGTGTGGGTAGCGCTCGTGACGGCCAGTGCCAGCGCGCGAAGGTATCACACCCATCCCAAGCACTCAAGAAAAAACCTTACATTTCAGGGAGTTGAAACAGGTTTTTCGTCGGAGGGGGACGCCTCCGGGGCCTCAAACGGCTCCGGAGGCGGACACGGTCAGCCTTGATCCTGGTCCATCTGGGCCTTGATCAGGTCGCCGAGGGTCGTCGGACCCGGACGGTCGCTTTCTTTCTGCTTGTGCTCTTTCACTGCGGTGCGCTCGTCGTCGATATCCTTCGACTTCACAGAAAGGCCGATGGTGCGGTTTTTGCGATCGATGGAGATCACCTTCACCTCGATCGATTCACCAACCTTGAGCACATTGCGCGCATCCTCGACACGATCGACGCTCAGCTCGGATGCTTTGAGAACACCGGTGACGTCCGGTGCCAGCACCACAACCGCTTCCTTGGGATCAACACTCTCGATCGTACCCATGACCACGCTGCCACGATCATTGATCGCGGTGTAGTCGGTGAAGGGATCCTGATCGAGCTGTTTGACGCCCAGTGAAATCCGCTCGCGCTCCGGGTCGATGGCCAGCACCAGCGTTTCGATCTCCTCGCCCTTGGAGTAACGACGCACGGCAGTTTCGCCTGCCTCGATCCAGGAAATATCCGAGAGATGCACGAGACCGTCGATGCCGCCTTCCAGGCCGATGAAGATGCCGAAGTCGGTGATCGATTTGATATTGCCCTTGATGCGGTCGCCTTTCGCGTATTTCTGCGCGAACTCGCCCCACGGATTGGCGCGGCATTGCTTGATGCCCAGCGAAATCCGACGCCGCTCTTCGTCGATGTCGAGCACCATCACTTCCACCTGGTCGCCGACAGCGACCACTTTGGAGGGATGAATGTTCTTGTTCGTCCAGTCCATCTCTGAGACGTGCACCAGGCCTTCGACACCCTCGCGGATCTCGGCGAAGCAGCCGTAGTCCGTGAGATTGGTCACCGTCGCCATCACGCGCGCGCCTTCGGGGTAACGGCGCGTCAGATCGACCCAGGGGTCGTCGCCGAGCTGTTTCATGCCTAACGAAACACGATTCTTCTCGCGATCGAACTTGAGAATCTTGACGGCTACTTCATCGCCGACATTGACCATCTCGCTGGGATGACGGATGCGCCGCCATGCCATATCGGTGATGTGCAACAGACCGTCCACACCGCCGAGGTCGACGAATGCGCCATAGTCCGTGAGGTTCTTGACCACACCTTTGATTTCCTGGCCTTCCTGCAGCGATGACAGGAGTGCTTCGCGCTCCACGCTGTTTTCCTGCTCCAGTACCGCGCGGCGCGATACGACGACGTTGTTGCGCCGCTGGTCCAGCTTGATCACTTTGAATTCGAGCGGCTTGCCTTCCAGATGCGCGGTCTCGCGCAACGGGCGGATGTCCACCAGC
>JAQBCT010000249.1:0-2525 GCA_032124855.1 Gammaproteobacteria bacterium | reverse complement strand
GAACAAGAACTTCACACCAGTACCTCCTGACAGCCGCACGAGTCGTTTGCCGGACGGCTAGTCTAGCCCGGGGCCACGTGCCGTGATCTTTATCACGCCGTTGACTGTTGTTGACCACGCGATTGACTGTTGCTGACAACTGCGCGTCCGCGGCGGGGCTAGCTTGTAAGCAACGTCGGCACTGGACCAGGGGAGCCGGATGACCTCGCTGTTGGGCTGCTTCGCTGGCGAAACGGAGGCACGCTTCCACGCGCGCTACACGCAGCGTTCCATTCCCTTCATCCGCGTCTCGCTGCCGCTGGCGGCCACACTGTATCTCCTGTTCCTCGCCTGGGACTACAGCATCGCACCGGAAGCGCTAGTGCAAACGCTGTCGGTACGCTTGCCGTTCAGTTTCTTTGCAGTCGTCGTGTTCGGACTGACTTTTCTGCAGACGTTCGAGCGCTGGGCGCAAAGTGTTCTGTGCGCCACGGTCGTGCTCGGCGCAGCGGGCATCGTCCTGGTGCTGGCCATCCTGCCGGACGGCTTCACCTATGGCACGCCGGGCCTGCTGCTGGTCATCATGTACGCATGTGGCGCGACCCGCCTGTTGCTGACCGCGGCAGTCATCGCGTGCGTCGCCATCGTCTTGCTGGCCAACGGGGTGCTCCTTTTGACGCAAGCGAGCGGCTTCCAGTTCTTCAACACCAACGTGTTCCTCATCTCCGCCTCGGCAATCGGGTTGAGTTACACGGCGCTGCTCGAATGGATGGAGCGCCTCGCCTTCAGGCTCGAGGAAGGGTTGCGCGAAGACAAGAAGGTCAGCGAGGCGATGCTGCGCAACTTCCTGCCGGACCGGATCATGAGCCGGCTGCGCAACGGCGAGTGTCCGATCGCCGAGGCCGTTGGCGAAGCCACCGTGCTGTTCGCCGACATCGTGGGCTTCACCACGATGACCCACCGCATGGCGCCGGGGCACGTGGTCGAGATGCTCAGCACCGTGTTCAACAAGCTCGATGAAATCTCAGACGGCAACGGAGTCGAAAAGGTCAAGACGATCGGCGACTGCTATATGGCGGTCGCGGGCGTGCGCTCGCCGTCATCGCACAGCGCGGAAGCCATGGCCGAATTCGCCATCGAGGCGCTGGCGTTCGTGCGCGCCTACGCCAGGGAGAACGACATTCCGGTGCAATTGAGAATCGGCATGAGCACGGGCTCGGTCGTCTCGGGGGTCATTGGCACACGCGTACCCATCTTCGACCTCTGGGGCGGGCCAGTAAACGATGCCAGCCGCCTGCAGCAGGAATGCATGCCCGGCGCGATCCAGGTTTCTGAAAGTACCTACTGGCGCCTGCGCAACAGGTACGAGTTCGAGGAGCGCGGCACGCTGACGCTCAAGCACGGCGAGCAGATCAATGCGTACCTGCTCACGGGTCGCAAGGTGGCGGAAGGCGCCGGGCTGCGTGTGGTCGGCGGCGCGTCGCTCGAAGTTGCGGGGACCGGGCAAGCAGTAACGGTGGACCACGGAAATCGTACAGAGCCTTGACGCGCCGAAGATCTCCCGGCCGGCCAGCGGCGTCGTTTGCGCCAGGCTGAGTCCCGAATACCGCGAAGTCGTCGACGAATCCGTCGCGCTCCTGCACCAGACCAAGGCACGGCTGCAGCACCTGCAGCGGCTCGACGCCGCCGCGCCACCATCTGCGCACCAAATCCAGGGGTTCACCCGGGATCTCTGGACCGACTGGCGCTCCATCTGGTCGGACGCCACCCAGTGCCTGAGCGAACTTGCGCGCGAAGACGCGCATTTCCGTGCCGCAAAGAAGTACACCGAGTTGCAGCTGACCGCCGAATTGCTTGCTGCGCCCTTGTGGCACCAGGCATACACGAAGCCACTCGGCTATCCGGGTGATTTCCAAGTGATGGAATACATTTACCAGGGACATGCGCTCGGCGGCACGCCATTCGCGCAGGTCACCCACGCGCTGGGTGTACGGATTGGCGAGTTCGTCGTCAGGCGCAAGGACCTCGTGCGCCAGAGCATCGCCGGGGTGGCCGCGCGCCGCCGGGGACCCGAAGCGGCGGTGATCGCGAGCCTGGGCGCCGGTCCGGCGCAGGAAATCGTCGAACTGTTGCAGCGGGACGAGTGCGGCCCCGCTCCGCTGACCTTCATCCTGGTGGACCAGGACGCGAGCGCCATGCGCTGCGCGGGGCAAAAGGTATCGAAGGCGATTGCCGCACGCCGCCAAGCCACCCCCGTGAAAATAGAACTCCGGCACCTTTCGGTGCTGCGCCTGCTGCGCGAAGTCGATCCGGCAGAGTTTCTGGCGCAGCCGGACCTGATCTACAGCGCCGGCCTGTTCGACTATTTCAGCGACCGCACCTGCCGCGTCCTGGCGCGCCGACTGTACGGCGCGCTGCGTCCTGGCGGCATGCTGCTGCTGGGCAACATGAAAGCGGGCACCGACATGGTCTGGCCCCTGGAAATGATCGCCGATTGGTCGCTCAACTACCGCACGTCGGACAGTGTCCTGTCGTGGGCGGACGGT
>JAQBCT010000248.1:0-5268 GCA_032124855.1 Gammaproteobacteria bacterium | reverse complement strand
GTACCGAGATCGAGATCTGCGATCAGGCGACGCAGCGCATCCGGACCGCGCTCACGTGCGCCGAGATCGATGACCTGCGCGCCGGGCGCATCGCGCTGCACCCAGCGTACAAAGCGGCTGGCGAGCAGCGTTTCGAATTGCGGTTGCGCCAGACGCATCACCTGCCCGTCGCTGAGCATCGCCACACTGGCATTGCGTCGCCGCGCCGAGAGCAACCCATCGGCACCGAACGCATCGCCCGGTGCAAGCCCGAGCAGCGTCTGACACCCACGACGCACCGCAGCGCGGCCCTGCGCGAGCACGAAGAACGCATCCGCCTGCTCACCTTCTTCGATGATATTTGTCCCTGCAGCAATCGATATCGGCGTGAAGGCACGGAACACCGCCTGCAATTCGTTCGGCGCAAGCCAGTGTGGCAATCCGCTGCTCAACAACCGATGCATCCAGTGATGATCCACTGGCTGTATGTCTGCTACGGGGTAGGGCTCAGGCAGCGCGGCGCCCAACATAAATTCGATGGGATCGAGGTCCAGCCACAACAGGGTTGCGACACCGATTGTCTCCACGTGTACATCGTCACCCGTGATGAACAGCGCCCGCCGCGCCCGGGCATCCACATCGACAACGCACTGCGCCGGTGTGTCAGCGTCGCGCCATTGCACCGTGCCCTTCACCAGATAGCAGCTGCCGCGCGCGCGGTGCCGGCGTGGCATCAACACGCGTCCACCCGCGAGCTTCAGCAGCCGCGCATGACGCGCGACGCTGCACAGCGTGCTCCACTCGAGCGCGGTGAAGGGTTCAAAACGACGCAGCAGTTCGGCGAGCATGGGCGCAGTGTGGTTGCGCGATCGAATACCCGGCAGGCGCAGCTCACCCGATCTTCCGTGGGAGATCGTCCTGAAGGTCTAGGGCATCAACGCCCCACGGCGCGGTAACCGATATCGCGCCGGTAGTAGGCGTTGCGGAATTCGATGCATCGCACGCCCGCGTACGCGCGTTGTTGTGCCTGCTTCACATCCTCACCCAGCGCAACGACGGTGAGCACGCGACCACCGTCGGTCACCAGATCGCCATCGCTCAAGCGCGTCGCGGCATGAAATACCTTGGTGGTGCTGCGATCCACATCGGACAGGCCCGCGATGACATCACCCGTCGCGTATTGTTCCGGATAGCCACCCGCAGCCATCACCACACCCAGCGCAACACGCGCATCCCAGCGCAGCGCCGTGCCCGCAATCCGACCTGCGAGCGCGGCCTCGCACACATCCACCAGATCCGACTCCAGTCGAAACAGCACCGGCTGCGCTTCCGGATCACCAAAGCGGCAATTGAACTCGATGACATTCAGCGTGCCATCGGGCGCGATCATCAATCCGGCATAGAGAAATCCCGTATACGGAATACCGTCGGCCGCCATGCCGGCAACGGCCGGACGAATCACCTGCGCCAGGATGCGTTCGTGGATTTCGCTCGTGACGACTGGCGCCGGTGAATAGGCACCCAGCCCGCCGGTGTTCGGACCCAGATCACCATCGTCGCGCGCCTTATGATCCTGGGAACTCGCGAACGGCACTGCGTCGCGACCGTCGGCGATGCAGATGAAGGTCGCCTCTTCACCTACCAGACAGTCTTCGATGACCACAGTGCGGCCAGCATCGCCGAAGGCGTCGTCCAACAGCATCATGCGCACCGCCGCCAACGCTTCTTCAGTGGTGCGCGCCACCACCACCCCTTTGCCGGCCGCCAGGCCATCCGCTTTCACCACAATCGGTGCGCCGCGCTCGCGCAGATAGGTCTCGGCCGCCGCGAGATCGGTGAATCGCTGATACGCCGCCGTGGGGATGCCGTGGCGGATCAGGAACTCTTTGGTGAAAGTCTTGGAGCCCTCCAGTTGCGCCGCCGCGCGCGTGGGGCCGAAGCAGGCGAGTCCCTGCGCATCGAAATAGTCGCGAATACCCGCCACCAGCGGCACTTCCGGTCCCACGATGGTCAGCGCCACATCGTTGGCGCGCACAAAGGCTGCCAGCGCGGCGAAGTCGAGCGGTGCAATCGCCACGTTTTCCAACTTGGGCTCCTGCGCGGTTCCCGCATTGCCGGGTGCTACGTAGACGCGCTCCACCCGCGCGCTCTGGGCAACTTTCCACGCCAGTGCGTGCTCGCGTCCGCCACCCCCGATCACGAGTACCTTCATCGCGCGACGTTCCTGCTAATGGCGGAAATGCCGAATGCCGGTGAACACCATCGCCATGCCGTGTTCATCCGCTGCGGCGATCACCTCGGCATCACGCATCGAGCCGCCGGGTTGAATCACGGCGCTGATCCCGGCCGCGGCCGCCGCATCGATGCCGTCGCGGAACGGAAAGAAGGCATCCGACGCCAGCGCAGCGCCTGATACGTTCAGTCCCGCATCTTCGGCCTTGATGGATGCGATGCGCGCGCTGACCACACGACTCATCTGCCCCGCGCCCACACCCAGCGTGGCACCCTCCTTCGCGTAGACGATGGCATTGGATTTGACGAACCAGGCCACGCGCCAGGCGAACAATAGATCTTTCATCTCGGCATCGGTGGGCGCGCGGCGCGTTACAACCTTCAACGCTTGCTCGTCCACGCATTGCTCGTCGGCACTCTGCAGCAGCACGCCGCCACCGATGCGTTTGATCTCCACACCGCGCGTCGCGCGCGTCAGATCACCGCAGCGCAGCAGCCGCAGATTCTTCTTCTTCGCCGCGGCGGCCACCGCATCGTCATCGATCTCCGGCGCAATCAGCACTTCAACGAACTGCGCCGCCAGTACCGCCTTCATGGTCACTACGTCGAGGCGACCGTTGAACGCCACGATGCCGCCAAACGCCGACGTTGGGTCGGTGGCGAAGGCACGCGCGTAGGCGCTGGCCAGATCAACGCCAACCGCCACACCACAGGGATTGGCATGTTTGACGATGACGCAGGCTGGCGCATCGAATACGCGCACGCATTCCAGCGCCGCATCGGTGTCCGCAATGTTGTTGTACGACAGCGCCTTCCCCTGCAGCTGTTGCGCCCCCGCAACCGTGCCCGGCCAGGCCCCGCCACGATCGGTGTAGAGCGCGGCCGTCTGATGCGGATTCTCGCCGTAGCGCAGATCTTCTCGTTTGTCGAAGCGAAGATTGAGGCGCTGCGGAAACGAAGCCGCCGGCGCCAGGTAGTCTGCGATGGCCGCGTCGTAGGCCGCGGTGTGGGCGAATGCCTTGGCTGCGTAGCGATGCCGCAAAGCGATGTTCGTACCACCCCCGGCAAGTGCGTGTTGCACCTCTGCATAGTCGTTTGGATCGACAACGACTAGAACGTCGGTGTGGTTCTTGGCGGCCGATCGCACCATGGCCGGGCCACCGATGTCGATATTCTCGATGGCGAGCGCGGCCGTGACATCGGCGCGCTCAAGGGTTGCCTCGAACGGATAGAGATTCACCACCACAAGGTCGATGGGTTCGATGCCGTGTTGCGCCATCACCGCATCGTCCGTGCCGCGCCGTCCGAGAATGCCGCCATGAATCCTCGCATGCAGTGTCTTCACGCGACCATCCATCATCTCGGGGAAGCCGGTGTAGTCAGCTACTTCGCGCACCGCGATGGCCGCTTCGCGCAACACGCGATGGGTATTGCCCGTGGCAAGGATCTCCACACCGCTCGCGCTGAGCGCCCGCGCGAATTCGACGAGCCCGGCCTTATCGGAAACGCTGACCAGCGCCCGGCGGATAGGAAGGCGCGTTGCGTCAGTCATGGTGTCACTGCTCCAGTAAGCCGTGCTGGATGAGTTTCTTGCGCAGCGTGCCGCGGCTGACACCGAGGATACTGGCCGCCCGCGATTGGTTTTCCGCTGCATGGCGCATGACACATTCCAGCAGCGGGCGTTCCACCTCACAGATGACGAGGTCGTAAAGCCCGCAGCTATCCTCGCCATCGAGTGCGGAGAAATACGCTGTCAACGCACCCTCCACGCAACGATGCAGCGGGCGTTGGTCGATGTCGGCCAGCTGAGCGTCGCTGACGGGTTTGCTGTGCGAACGCGCTGCCTGGGCGCCAGTGCCCACACGCGACTCGGCGCGGGCCTGCGCAGGCGTACCGACGCCGTGGCGCCTCACGCTGCCAGCGCCGGCACGTCGTCATCCATCAGCGAAGCAATGAGATCCAGTTGCGCGCCGGGCGCATCAAAGGCGTTGAAAGATCGAATCAGCGGCAGGCTGAAGCCAAGACCGGCCAGGTACGCCTTGCCGTGTTTGCGCGCAATGCGCACACCTTGCGGCGCGCCGTAAAACGCATGCATCGCGGTGAGGTGGCGATGAACGATGGCCAGAATCTCGCTGCGCGTTCGCACGACATTCGCGTGCGGATTACTCAGTTGCATCGCAATGTCGCCCGGCAACCACGGCGCGCCCAGCCCCGCACGACCAATCAACACACCGTCCGCTCCGGTGAGCGCAAGCACCCGGCGCGCACTGTCGACGCTGTCGATGTCGCCGTTGGCAAATACGGGGATGCGCACCGCGGCCTTGATTGCTGCGATGGTGTCGAACTCCACCGCGCCGACAAAGCGACACGCGCGCGTGCGGCCGTGCACCGCAATTGACGCGACCCCCGCGTCTTCGGCGATTCTCGCAACCGTCACGCCGTTGCGCAGCTCGGGTGACCAGCCCGTGCGGATTTTCACGGTCACCGGAACGGCAACGGCAGCCACCACCGCACGCAGAATTTCACCAACCAGCGTTTCGTCGCGCAACAGCGCCGAACCAGCAGCCTGGTTGCAGACCTTCTTGGCAGGGCAACCCATGTTCACGTCGATGATCTGCGCGCCCGCCGCGGCTTCGGCGCGCGCGGCATCGGCCAGCCACCGCGGATTGCCACCGGCGATCTGCACGATGTGCGGACGCGGCTCGCCGCTTTGTCTGCGCAATTGCGAAGTGGGCGTCGCCGCCAGTTTCGGATTGGCGCTGGTCATCTCGGCCACGACCAACCCGGCGCCGAGTTGCCACGCCAGCTCTCGAAACGGCAAGTCGGTGACGCCCGCCATCGGTGCCAGCACAACGCAGTTCCGCAAAGCGTAGGGTCCGATGGAAACCACGCGACGCTCGTGATGAAAAAAAGGGGTGGCCATCATAACGCCGTGCATCGAGGCTGCAACAGTAATGACACGCAATGTGCATACGGGGGTCGGAGTAAAGGACCGGAGTGATTTTCGCACGCACAATTTGTCAGATGGCTACCAACTTCGTTGCGAAACTCACTCCG
>JAQBCT010000247.1:0-3629 GCA_032124855.1 Gammaproteobacteria bacterium | reverse complement strand
TCTGTTGCCGAACTCGAGCAGCAGGTGCAGGAGGCCGCTGCAAATCTGGCGCGCGTCGAAGCCAATCTGAGTCTCGCGCGCGTGACGCTGAAACAGGTCAGCGAAGCGGCGGCGCAAAATGCTGCTTCGGTGTTGCGCGTGGAGCAGGTACAGAAAGAGGTGCTTGGCTTCGAGGCGGAAGTGCAGGGTGCGCGCGCCGCATTGCGATCGACGCAACTGGCGCTGGCTTCCCAGGCCGGTAAACAACCCACCGCGGTTGCAGAAGTGATGGCAGCGCTGGAGTCCGCCCGCTACAACTTGGAGCAGACCACCATTCGAGCGCCGTCGGATGGATTCGTTGCCAATTTGCAGCTGTACCCCGGCGCGTTCGTGCGCCTGAAGACGCCGATCATGACCTTCGTCAGCAGCGAGAAGCACTGGGTAGTAGCCAAGGCATTGCAGCAGGGGATGCAGCATGTCGACGTCGGCGATCCTGCCGAGGTCGCCTTCGATATGTACCCCGGTGTCGTTTTTGAAGCGCAGGTGGAAAGCGTCACCTGGGCGAGTGGTAATGCGCAGGGCCAACCGGCCGGACGCCTGCCGACCGAACAGGAAATCCGCCCGCCGCATGAATTCGCCATCCGTGTGCGCGTGATCGATGAAGATCCGCGTTACCCCATCCGCTTCGGTGCCGCTGCAATCGTCGCGGTCTATTCGAAGGATTGTCCGGACTTCCTGAAATTTCTGCGGCAGATCGAGATTCAGTCCGAGAGCTATCTCAATTATCTGTTCAACCCGTTCTGATGATGTTGCGTGGCACGTTGAGGTTTCGTGCGCGTCACGCCTTGGTGTGGCTGCTGCTGGTTCTTAGCGGCTGTATGGTGGGCCCGAATTACACGCCGCCGCAGATCGACACACCCGATGCCTGGCACGTGGCGGTGGAAGCGCAGCTTACGGATGGCGCACACGCGACACTGCAGAGTTGGTGGACGATCTTCGACGACCCCATGCTGACGCAGCTGATTGCAACTGCGCGCGCATCCAATCTACAGCTTCAGATCGCCACGTCGCGCGTCTTGCAGGCGCGTGATCAGCTTGCGATCGCCAGCGGCGCACGCCTTCCGGCATTGGGCGCCACAGGCGAAGCCACCCGCAGCAAACAGAGCGACGACGGCGTGCTCCAGCAGGTGGCACCGCCCGACGGATTCAACGCGCAGAGTCTGTATGCGCTGGAACTCGACGCCAGCTGGGAAGTGGACCTGTTTGGCAAGATCCGGCGCAGTGTCGAGGCGGCCGATGCGCAGTATCAGGCGACCATCGAGATGCAGCGCGACGTACTGGTGTCGCTGCTCGCGGAAGTTGCCGTCACCTATGTGGCGCAGCGCGAATATACGCGGCGTATTGATCTCGCCCAGGCCAACGTTGCCGCACAAGAAGAGGTTCTGGCACTCGCGCAGGACCGCTACCGCTCCGGTCTGACATCGAAGCTGGACGTCGCGCAGGCGCAATCGCTGCTGGCGACCACTCGCGCCGCCATCCCGTCGCTGGTGGTCGATGCGCAGCGCGCAAGCAATCGACTGGCTGTGCTGCTGGGGCAGGACCCCGGCAGCGTATCGGCGCGGTTGCGCGAAACGCACGCTGCGCAGCCCTCCATTCCCCGCGCGCGCGAAACCATCGCGACGGGCGTACCGGCAGATCTGTTACGTCAGCGACCCGACGTGCGCGCCGCAGAACGCCTTCTTGCCGCGCAGACGGCGGCCATCGGGGTCGCCACAGCGGCGCTGTACCCGGACTTTTCGCTGACGGGTTTTTTCGGCCAGCAGTCGCGCTCGGTTGCCGATCTCACAGTGAGTGGCGGCAATACCTGGGGTGTGTCGGCCCCGGTGCTATGGGCGCTGTTCGACGGCGGCATCATCAGGAGCAACATCCGCGTACAGGAGCAGCTGGCGCAGCAGGCACTCCTGAATTACCGACAGACCGTACTCGGCGCATTAGAGGAAGTGGAGAATGCGCTGCTGGCATACGAACAAGGGCAACAGCGCCTGCACGCACTTGGCGATGCGGTGCTGGCCACCCAGGAGGCCGTTGCGCTGGTGACAGTGCAGTACAACACAGGGCTCACCGACTTCAACAACGTTCTGGGTGCGCAGCGCTCCCTGTTCGAGATCGAGGAGAGCCACGCGAGTGGCGAAGCGCTCGTCGCACGCTCGCTCGTTGCGCTGTACAAGGCGCTGGGTGGCGGCTGGACACCCGCGCCGCAGTCGTAGGGCAACGCGCATGCGCGATCGAGCGTGGGTGACCGCAGCCGCACTGTTCGTCATTCTGACGGTTTCATCCGGTCTTGGTTTCTACAATCTGTCTCTGTACATGAATCTGCTGGCACAGCAGCGCGCCTTCGACGTGGCTGACGTATCCAATGCGGTGGGTGTGTTTTTTCTCGTTGGCGGCGTCGCGGGGCTGATCGTCGGTCGGGCGCTGCAGCGCCATGCGGCGCGTCGGGTCATCATCGTTGGCGCGATTCTGGGCGGTACCGCGCTTGCGCTGATTGGCAGCGTGCAATCCGTGGCACAGCTGTTGCTGGTGTATGCGTTGTTCGGGGTGGGCAATACCTGTGTTTCGATGATTCCGGCCACGACCCTGGTAGCGCGCTGGTTCGGCCCGACGCAACGCCCGTTGGCGTTGTCGCTCACCTCCACGGGCCTATCGCTGGGCGGGGTCATTCTGACACCGCTGTCGGCGCTGCTGATGGCGCAATGGCCACTCCAGATGGCCACCCCGCTTCTGGGGGTCGCCTATGCGGCGTTGATCGCGCCAATTGCGTGGTTCTACGTTCGATCGCCGGCGGATGCCGCGGATCCGGCGCGCGCCTACTCGCAGATGGGGAGTTCGTTCGCCACAGCCGTGCGATCGCGCTTCTTCGTCTTGGTCAGTGCCGGGTTTGTGCTCGCCTTGGGCGCCCAGGTCGGCTCCATCGCGCATCTGTACAACCGGGCGATGGAGCTCGCGGCGCCCTTACAGGCGTCGTTTGCGGTGTCGCTGCTGGCAATCATGTCCGTACTGGGTCGCTTCGCGGGCGGTGTGCTCATTGGACGCGTCAGCCTGCGACGCTTCGCGTTCATCAACCTCAGCGGTCAGCTGATGGGATGTACGCTGATTGCGCTGGCCGGCGATACGATGGAGCTGTGGCTGGGCGCGGCGATGTTCGGAGTGACGGTGGGCAACGTGCTGATGCTGCATCCGTTGCTGCTTGCGCAGGCGTACGGCGTGGCGGAGTATCCGCGCATCTTTTCGGTCAGTCAGGGCATCACGACGCTGGGCGTCGCCGGCGGACCGGTGTTGCTGGGCGCGATGCAGTCCGTCGTGGGATATCGAGACGGATTCCTCGCGGCGGCGGCGTTGTGCGGGCTGGCTGCGTTGTTGATCGGCGCGGCGGGCCCGGTTCCAGACGGCGAAGTCGCGCCGCGCGACTCATTGCGGAATAAATGAATGATGCGAAATCGGTCGGTGTTGTGGCGGATCTACGCGGTGACAGTTGCGTTGCTGTGGAATTTGTTCGCCTGTGCGGCGCCGCGGCCTGCCGACGACAATGCCATGCCGAGCCTCGCACCCATGCTGGAAACGGTAACGCCGGCCGTGGTGAATATCGCCAC
>JAQBCT010000246.1:0-11700 GCA_032124855.1 Gammaproteobacteria bacterium | reverse complement strand
GACATCTCCAAAAGGCCGAAATGGCTGATGCGGCCGACCTGGATGCGCGCCCGGTCGTGCTTGAGTGCCTCTTTCACCCGGCGTTCCACCGCCCGGTTGTTGCGCTTTTCCTCCATGTCGATGAAGTCGATGACAATGAGGCCGCCCACGTCACGAAGGCGCAACTGGCGAGCGATTTCCTCGGCCGCCTCCAGGTTCGTGTTGAGCGCGGTTTCTTCAATGTCTGCGCCCTTCGTTGCTCGCGCCGAATTTATATCAATCGATACCAGCGCTTCCGTGGGATCGATCACGATGCTGCCACCGGACGGCAGCCGCACGTCGCGCTGAAACGCCGACTCGATCTGGCTTTCGATCTGATAGCGCGAGAACAGCGGCACATGATCGGTGTACAGCTTGATTCGATCCTTGAAGTCGGGCATCACCTGGTCGATAAAGCCGTGTGCTTCGTCGTAGGCGTCCTTCTGGTCGATCAAAACCTCGCCAATGTCGTTGCGCAGATTGTCGCGGATGGCGCGAACGATGACGTTGTTTTCCTGGTAGAGCAGGGCAGGCGCCTTCTCCGTCTCAGCGGCGGTATGCACGGCCTCCCATAACTGCACCAGATAGTCACAGTCCGATTGGAGCTCTTCGGGGCTGCGCCCGATGCCGGCGGTGCGGACGATGACGCCCATGCCCTCGGGCAGATTGAGTTGGGACAATGCATCGCGAAGCACGTCTCGATCGTCGCCCTCGATGCGACGTGAGATGCCCCCGGCGCGTGGGTTGTTCGGCATGAGCACCAGGTAGCGCCCCGCAAGGCTGACGAACGTCGACAGGGCCGCGCCCTTGGTGCCGCGTTCCTCCTTCTCTACCTGGACGATGATTTCCTGGCCCTCTTGGATGAGGTCCTGGATGCTGCGTTTGCCTTCGGCACCCGCCTTCGTGAAATACTCACGGGAGATCTCTTTCAGCGGCAGAAAGCCGTGTCGTTCCGATCCGAACTCCACGAAGGCGGCCTCGAGGCTTGGCTCGACGCGCGTGATTCGTGCTTTGTAGATGCTGGCCTTTTTTTGTTCTCGGCCGCGGTTTTCGATGTCCAGGTCATAAATTCGCTGACCATCGACGAGGGCAACGCGAACCTCTTCGGCTTGCGTTGCATTGATGAGCATTCTTTTCATAGTCGTCAGAGTTTCCGTTGTTGAGCCTCGGCGGCACAACGAAACGTTGACGCTCGGAAAGGGGGCGCGCAGCGACAAGCGCTGACGGTCTCAGTTCAGATCGTGTGGAGCGAAGGCAGACGGCGAATGAAATGCGCCGCCTTGGTCATGCTCGAGAAATTGAGCTGTCGCTTTGCTGATCCTGATTCGCTCCGCGTTTTAGCGGAACCCCTGCTTGTTGCATCGTAATACGCCGGTTGGTGGAGGCCGACGCACGCGGTGTTCTTTCCCTAACGTCAACGCACCATCGTGATGTCGGGCGCGTTGTTTTGGCGGAGATAGATCGCTGTCAATCATCGCCGCATGATGCAGAATGCCGTACGCCAATTCGTGGGCAGACTGCTCCAATCCCGTGCCCGCTCGCTGTGTCCGCGACTCGAAGACGCGGGCGAAAAGGCCGACGGAATATAGCAGTGGCCACTAAGTACATCAATCGGCAGGGAAAATAATTGCGTGACGCAGGTATCGACGGGGGGCACGGAGTGCGTCACGCCGTGGTCGATGATGCGGCTGGCCAGCGTGTTGACAACTTTCTGCTGGGTTCGATGCCAGGCGTACCCCGCAGTCGCGTCTACAGTATGTTGCGCAAGGGTGAGGTGCGCGTGAACGGCGGCCGTATTCGCCCCGAATATCGTCTTCAGACCAACGACGTGGTGCGCCTTCCGCCGTGGCGGGGGCCCGTCCTGGGTCAGATCCGGGCGCCCTCGCGGGCGCTCATGGAGGATCTGGCGCAGCGCATTCTCTACGAGGATTCGGGTGTGATCGTTCTAAACAAGCCGGCCGGGGTCGCGGTCCACGGCGGCAGTGGGGTGCGCGAGGGCGTTATCGAAGCCCTCAGAGCCTTGTACCCGAACGAGAAGCGGCTCGAGCTGGCGCATCGCATCGATCGTGATACGTCGGGGTGTCTGGTGCTGGCGCGCAATCGTGCGGCGCTGACCGAGCTGCATTCCGCCTTTCGGGACGCCAGGGTGGCAAAAACGTACGACGCGCTGGTCTACGGGACCTGGGCCCGGTCCCTGCGAACGCTGCGCGCTCCGCTTGAGCGGTTCGTCACGCGGACGGGCGAACGCCGTGTGCGGGTCGCGACCGACGGCAAGGTATCCCGCACTGAATTTGCGATTGTGGAGCTGGCGCCAGTCGTCAGCTGGATTCGCGCGCACCCGCACACAGGGCGCACGCATCAGATTCGGGTTCACTGCCTGGCGTCGGGGTATCCAATCGTCGGTGACGCGAAGTACGCAGCGGATGCACAGCTCGCATTCAGCCATGACAACGGTGTGCGTCGTCTGTGCCTGCACGCGAGCTCGGTCGCGCTGCCCGTCGGCGGCTCTGTGCGTCGTTTCGATGCGCCCATCCCGGACGACTTTGCCTTGGCATGGCAGCGTCTGCGTGACGTAACGGGCTAGGGAACCGGCACTCCTTCGGCGGCGAGCATCGTCACGAGCCGAATCAGCGGCAGCCCAATCAGGGTGGTCGGATCGTCTCCTCGCATCCATCTGAACAGCGTTACGCCGAGCCCTTCGGCTTTGAAGCCGCCGAGGCAGTCGAAGGGTTGTTCGGCCGCGACGTAACGCTCGATGGCTGGCGCATCAAGGTGGCGAAAGCCCACGGTGAACGATTCGACAGCCAATTGAACGCCGCCGGTACGCGTGTTGAGAAGACAGATGCCCGTATGGAAAACCACGTCGGCATCAACCAGTGTCCGCAGTTGTGCCACGGCGTTTGCGGCGTTGCCAGGTTTGCTCAGCAACGTGCCCCCGTGGGCCGCGGTTTGATCGGAACCAATGATGAGGGCGCCGGGATGGTGTGCTGCGGCGGCGTGAGCCTTGGCGCGGGCCAATCGTGCGGCGAGTGCGGGCGCGGTCTCGTACGGAAGCGGTGACTCGTCCACATCGGGCTGATGCACAGCGAAGGCAAGCCCGAGACGGGCCAGCAACGCTTGTCGATACGGTGATGCGGAGGCGAGCACAATGTCCATCAACGCACTCCCAATAAACTCAATAATTCTCGATAGTTAGCGTATTTCGCGCGAGCAGAATTGTTTTGACACGTTTCGGAGCCGTCCCTATGATGCGCGCCTATGTCGACCCAGGCCCGCATGGACGCGGTCTCGCCCCATGAGTTGGCCCGCAAGCGAGGACATTTCTCTGGCGAGGTCGCGATTGCCGCGTTCCCACGTCTCCGTTCGCTTGTGCTCGGGGACGGCGTCGTATTCGTAAACCTGAAGTTTACCAGCGACGACAAGGGACGCAGTGTCGTGCAGGGTCCGGTCGCTGTCACGGTGACGCTCGAGTGCCAGCGATGTCTCCAACCAGTGACGCGCCAAGTCGAGATCACCGTGAACCTGTGCTTGGTCGCTTCAGACGCGCAAGCCGGCGACTTCGCAGAAGAGACGGAAGCATTTGTTTTGAGCGACGATGAAATATCCATCGTCGAATTGATCGAGGATGACCTGCTGCTGGCGTTGCCAAGCCAGGTGTGTGTCGAGTATGACGAGTGCCCGAATAAGCCGGCGCTTAGTTATCCGGCGCAAGGGTCGACGAGCGGCGACGGGGCCGCGCCCAAACGTCCGAATCCGTTCGACGTGTTGGCTGAATTGAAGAATCGGAACAGTTGAGTTTTGTTCGACGGAGCATTTCACGATGGCGGTACAGCAGAATAGAAAGAGTCGGGCACGACGCGACCAGCGCAGATCTCACGATGCGTTGGAGAAACCGACGTTGTCGATCGACTCGACAACGGGCGAAACGCATCGGCGTCACCATGTGACGGCCGACGGATTTTACCGAGGCAAAAAAGTCCTCGATCTGTGACTGCCCTGCGGCAATTCGCTTGCCGTGGATACCTGCCCCCTGTTGAAGCTGTGACGCGACGCGCGAGTCGCAGCGTGGGGTGCTGCATCGGGAGTCGACGGGCAGCCCACCGCGCCGCAACGCCATGGTGAACCACGGATTCGTCTTTCCCGGGCAAGGATCCCAGGAGATCGGCATGCTGCGCGACTTCCTGTCGGCGCACGCCGTTGTCCGGACGTGCTTCGAAGAAGCTGAAACGGCGCTCGGCCGAAAGCTGATCTCCGTCATGCTCGACGGCCCCGAGGCGGAGCTGAATCGCACCGAGATCACCCAGCCGGTTCTGCTGACGGCCAGCATTGCGCTGTGGCGCCTGTGGATGAGTCGCGTCGCTGAGGTCCCCTCGGTCATGGCGGGTCACAGTCTGGGGGAGTACTCGGCGCTCGTTGCGGCGGGTGCGATGGATTTCGCAGCTGCGGTGCGGCTCGTTGCGCTGCGCGGCCAGCTGATGCAAGCGGCGGTGCCTGCAGGCGAGGGTGCGATGGCAGCGATCCTCGGCCTGGACGAGGCCACAGTGATGCGATGCTGTGACGCGGTGGACGGCGTCGTCAGTGCGGCAAATATCAACGCCCCGGGACAAATCGTGATCGCTGGGACGACGGCTGCGGTGGATCTGGCGATTGAAAGCTGCAGCGCGCAGGGCGCGAAACGAGCGATGAAGCTCGCCGTAAGCGTACCCTCGCATTGCGCGCTGATGACGCCGGCCGCGGCACAGTTTGAGAAGGCGATCGCGGCTGTGGAAATTTCTGAGCCGCGGATTCCTGTGGTGCAAAACGTCGATGCCGCCAGCACCTCTGATCCGGAGCGTATTCGCGAGAATCTCGTGGCCCAACTGTCCCAGCCGGTGCGCTGGACCGCGTGCGTGGAACGGATAGTCGGGTTCGGGGCAACGACGCTGGTCGAGTGCGGTCCCGGCAAGGTACTCGGAGGCCTGATCAAGCGGATCGACAAGGCGGCACGCGTCGTCTCTCTCAGCACGCCGGAACTCTTTATCAACGCGGTGGCAGAGGTATCGGGTGACTGAACCCACCCAGAAGGTTGCGCTCGTCACCGGCGCGTCACGCGGCATTGGTCGCGCCATCATGCAGCAGTTGGGCCGCGATGGCTTCCACGTCGTCGGCACTGCCACAAGTGCCGATGGCGTTCATTCGATTGAGCGTGGGCTCAAGGAGGCGGCGCTCGTGGGTAACGGGTTTGCCGTTCGAGTCGATGACGATGCATCGGTTGCGCGGTTGCTCGAGCAGTTGAAGGCCGCCTCACTCGTTCCCCTGGTGCTGGTGAACAATGCCGGCATTACGCGTGACAATCTTCTGCTACGGATGGGTGCGGAGGAATGGGGTGACGTAATCAACACCAACGTTACATCGCTGTTTCGATTGTGCAAACCATTGCTGCGCGGCATGACCAAAGCCCGCTGGGGGCGGATTGTGAACCTCAGCTCTGTCGTCGGGCGTATGGGCAATGCCGGGCAGACCAACTATGTCGCATCCAAATCAGCCATCGAAGGGTTTACGCGTGCGTTGGCGATCGAAGTCGGTTCTCGCAACATCACGGTCAATTCAGTGGCGCCTGGTTTCATTGCCACTGACATGACGCAGGCGCTCACAGAAGCCCAACAGCAGGTGATGCTCGCACGTGTGCCCTTGGGTCGGATGGGTGGAGTGAGCGAAGTTGCCAGCATCGTTTCGTTTCTGGCCAGCGAAGCGGCGGGTTACATCACGGGAGAGACTATTCATGTTAATGGCGGGTTGTATATGAACTAGATTGGGCTGGGGGTTTGCTTGAACAGGGTATCTTGCATCTATAAACTACGCGCTGCCCTGCTGCAGCGCGCTTGATCATTCAGAGAAGGGTTTAAAATGAGCAGTGTTGAAGAACGCGTCAAGAAACTGATCTGTGAACAGTTGGGCGTCAAAGAAGACGAAGTCAAAGACGAGGCCTCATTCGTGGAGGACCTTGGTGCCGACTCGCTGGATACAGTGGAGTTGGTGATGGCCCTCGAGGAAGAGTTCGAAACGGAAATTCCAGACGAGGAAGCCGAAAAAATTGCAACGGTGAAAGACGCGATCGACTACATCCTAGCTCATCAGTAGACTTTCTCTCTCGCTTGCCTTGTCAAGATAATCAAAGCCGCATCTACTACGTCGCTCGTAAGTAGTGCGGCTTTGTCAATGTTCGCTTCATCATTTGCCGTCAACGCCTAGCTGGGGGAACAGCTGAATGAGCAGACGACGCGTCGTCGTAACCGGGATGGGTATGCTTACCCCGCTCGGCAACACGCTGACCGAGTCGTGGCAGAACGCGCTGGCCGGCCAAAGCGGTGCGGGTCCGATAGAGTCATTCGACACATCCCACTACGCCGTGAAGTTCAGTTCATCGGTAAAGGGTTTCGATCCGTCGCAGTACATGGAAAAAAAGGAGGCGCGCCGCGCTGATCCTTTCATCCAGTACGGAATGGCCGCTGGGATTCAAGCGATCGCGGATGCGGGCATCGAACCGATGCCGCCAGACGGCGACCGGTTCGGTGTTGCCATCGGCTCCGGCATCGGCGGCATCATCACAATTGAAGATACGCACTCCGTACTACTCGATAGCGGCCCCCGTCGTGTGTCGCCATTCTTTGTTCCGGCGACGGTCATCAACATGATTGCGGGGAATCTGTCGATTCGGTACGGCTTCCGCGGCCCGAATATTGCGATTGTCACGGCGTGCACGACAGGCACTCACAACATCGGCTTCAGCGCGCGGATGATCCAGTACGGTGAGGCCGATGTGATGATCGCGGGCGGCGCCGAGATGGCTACATCACCGGTAACGCTTGCAGCATTCTCGTCGATGAAGGCGCTCTCCACCCGCAACGATAATCCAGCAGCGGCGAGCCGGCCGTGGGATCGCGACCGCGATGGTTTCGTTCTGGGCGATGGCGCGGGGGTCATGGTACTTGAGGAGTATGAGCGCGCCAAAGCGCGCGGCGCGCGCATTTACTGCGAGCTGGTCGGTTTTGGCATGAGCGGCGATGCGCACCACATTACGGCCCCGCCGGATGATGGTGCGGGTGCCGTGGCGGCGATGCGCAATGCACTGCGGGATGCGCAGATGAATCCCGATGCGCTGCAGTACATCAATGCGCATGGCACGTCCACGCAGCAGGGCGATCTTGCGGAGACTCGCGCGATCAAATCCGTATTCGGCGAGAAGACGCGAATTGCCGTCAACTCGACCAAGTCGATGATCGGCCACCTGTTGGGCGCCGCGGGAGCTGTTGAAGCCATCTTCACCGCGCTAGCGATCCATCACCAGGTGTCGCCGCCGACGATCAATCTCGACAATCCGGATGAAGGTTGTGATCTGGACTACGTCGCCAATGCCGGGCGCGATATCGTCATCGATGGTGGACTTTCGAACTCCTTCGGTTTCGGCGGCACCAACGGCACGTTGATTTTTCGCAAGTTGACCTGAGTTTCGACCTAGCGACCGTAGTGATCAGTTCCCGCGTTAACGGCACTCCTGTTAGCGAAATCAATCTCGCCGATCGCGCTTTTCAGTACGGTCACGGGCTGTTCGAAACCTGCCGCTTGGTGGGCGGCTGCATTCCGCTGTGGACCTTTCATCGCGACCGGCTCGTGGATTCCGCGCCGCGTCTCGGAATTTCGCTCGATGTCCAGGCGCTCGAACGCGAGATCCGTGCCGCGATTGCGGACCAGCCATCTGCGCTGGTCAAAGTGATCGTCACCGCGGGGACCAGTGCGCGAGGCTATCGCGCCGAGGAAGGCGCTGCTGCGTCGCGGGTCGTCATGGTTCTGCCATTGCCGCCGGCGCACATCAGCGGGCGCGAGGGCATCACGGCACACATGTGCGCCACGCCGCTGGCGATTCAACCGCTATTGGCCGGAATGAAGCATCTGAACCGGCTGGAACAGATCCTTGCGCGCGCCGAATGGACAGACCCACGCATCGCCGAAGGATTAATGTGCGATACCGCAGGGCGTCTGGTGGAGGGCACCGCGACCAACATCTTCCTGGTGCGGGATGGGCAGCTGATCACACCCTCGCTCGACCGCTGCGGCGTCGCGGGCGTCATGCGGCGTCTGCTGATAGAACAGCTGCTGGGCATCGACGCACCCGTTGAAGTCCGTGATGTTCTCCCGGATGAACTGTTGCGTGCTGATGAGTGCTTCGTCACGAATGCGGTCATTGGCATGTCGCGCCTGGCGCACGTGAAAGGTTTCGGCGCGATCGGACGCCGACCCGGTAGAATCACCGAGGCTCTTCAGACAGCGTTGGAGGCGCGGTTTGGATTTCCTCGTCCGACTTAGTATTGCTGCCGTGCTCGTGGCGGCGCTTGCCAGTGCAACGGGCGCGATCTACCTGCACCGATGGGCGGCGATGCCGCTGCCGGTGGTAGATGCGACGCTGATCGAGCTGAAAGCAGGCGAAGCGTTCAGCGTTGTCGCGGCCCGCCTGCAGCGCGACGGCGTGGTGAATTCTGATCGACTGCTGACCGCATGGGCGCGGCTGGAAGGCCAGACAAACCGGATTCAGGCCGGGGAATACCGGGTCGCCGAGGGTGAGAGCGCCGCGCAGCTGCTGGATGATCTGGTAGCCGGTGCGGCTGTGGCCTATCAGGTTCGGCTGCCCGAAGGTGTCACCATCGCCACCATCCTGCAGCAACTCTCGACCGTGTCGAAGCTCGTCGACGACATCGGCGATGCGCGTGCCGATACGCTCCTGCAACAACTGGGACTCGGGCACGGTAGTGCAGAAGGAAGACTGTTTCCCGATACCTATCACTACGCTGCCGGAGCGCCCGCATCGGACATCCTGCGACGCGCGCATCAACGGTTGAGTGAGGTACTGGATGCCGAGTGGTCGCTGCGTGCCGACGGTTTGCCATACGACTCGGCCGATGATGCGCTGATCATGGCCTCGATCATCGAGAAGGAAACCGGACGCGAAGTTGAGCGCGCCAACATCAGTCGCGTATTCGTGACGCGGCTGACGCGGGCCATGCGGCTGCAGACCGATCCAAGCGTCATTTTCGGCTTGGGTGCCGCGTTTGACGGTAATCTGACGCGCGCGCACCTCGCAACGGACAATCCGTACAACACCTACACGCGCCGAGGTTTACCTCCCACGCCGATCGCGCTGGTGAGCCGTGCGTCCATCCACGCGGCGCTGCATCCCGCGGACAACGACTATCTCTTCTTCGTTGCGCGCGGCGACGGCAGCAGCGAATTCAGCAGCACGCTGTCGCAGCACACGGCGGCCGTGCGACGCTATCAGATCAAGGACGGCCATGACGCGCGGTAAGTTCATCACCTTCGAAGGCACGGAAGGTGTCGGCAAGACTACCAACATGGACCTCGCCGCAAAGGTGTTGCGTGAACACGGCATCACGCTGGTGCGGACGCGTGAGCCCGGTGGTACGCCGATCGGAGAGCAGATTCGTGACCTGTTGCTGGATGCTCGCGCCGAACCGATCGATGCCGACGCCGAGCTGCTGCTGGTATTTGCGGCGCGCGCGCAACACGTTGCGCGGATCATTGAACCCGCGTTGGCGCGCGGGGACTGGGTGCTATCGGATCGCTTCACCGATGCGACCTACGCCTATCAGGGCGGTGGTCGCGGCCTGGCATCAGCACGCATTGCACAGCTGGAGGAGATGGTGCAGCGCGGCTTGCAGCCCGACCTGACGATCTATCTCGATCTGCCGATTGCAACCGGTCTCGCCCGCATCGATGTGGCGAGCCGCGATCGTTTCGAGCAGGAACAGCACGCCTTTTTCGAGCGCGTGCGTGGTGTATATCTGCAGCGCGCGGCCAGCCTTGCGCGCTTTCGCACCATTGATGCCAGTCGATCGCTGGCGGAGGTTCAGGCCGACATTCGAATGGCGTTGCAGCGGTTCATTGACGCGCTGCCGGCATGACGCTGCCACCCTGGTTGGAAGACACCTATGCGTCGCTCGTGGCGGCGGATGCAGCAGAGCGCCTGCCACATGCCATGCTGGTGCACGGGGCGAGTGGCTGGGGCGAAATGGTGTTGGCGAATAATCTCGCCCTGTATCTGATCCAACGCGACGCTGAGGATGCTGCATTGGTTGCACATCCGGATCTGCGTTGGGTCGCTCCGGAAGGTGCAGGCGAGCAGATCAAGATTGACGCTGTGCGCGAGGTGGCGCAGTTCATGGTGCAGACCCCGCAGATCGCTGGGCGCAAAGTGGTAGTGCTGGCTGGCGCGGAGACGATGAATGCCCATTCAGCCAATGCATTGCTCAAGATGCTCGAGGAACCGCCGCCTGAGAGTTATCTGATTCTCGTGACCGCTGCGTTGAGCGAGATGTTGCCGACCATTCGCAGCCGCTGCCGACTCGTGACGATCCGCCCCGGCGAAGCCTCCGCCGCTGCGGCGTGGGTGGCAAAACACCATGTCAGCGCCAATACGGCGGAATTGACGGCACTCAGGTTCGAATTCGGTGGGGCGCCCTATGCGCTGCTGGCCGCGCTGGAGCGGGAGGAGCGGCCCATCAGCCAAGTGCTTGCAGACGTCGCGGCGCGACGCGCCGAACCGATCGAGCTGGCGGAGCAATGGCATCGTGCCGGCGCGATCGACGTCGTTGATCGATGGATGCGCTACCTCCCGGCAATTCTCGGCGCGCGATTCGCCGCGCCAGATGAGCACGCGCGTGCGCTGTCGGCATTGCTGAGCAGTGCACCAAGTGATGCCGTACTGCGATTCTGGCGGGCGCTGGTAACCGCGCGCGCACTGCTGCGCGGCACCACGAACAGCAACGGTCGGCTGCTGCTGGAAGCGCTGTTGCTGGACTGGCGCGATCTCGCGCGCCCAGTGTGACGGGAATCACGCCAGCCGCATTTGACATGGGGTGGTGAGACAAAGATCATCCGCGCCCTCTGACAGGGGTGTAAATTGAGCCGGTCTCGACCGGATTCTTGACGCTATGGAAACTCGACGCGGCACACGAAACGGAATTCTGTCCTTGGCCATCAAGGACAAGGCCGTGCTCTACGCGGCCTATATGCCATTCGTGCGCAATGGCGGTCTGTTCATCCCTACCAAGAAAGAGTACGAGCTGGGCGACGAAGTGTTCATGTTGCTGAACCTCATGGATGAGGCGGAGAAGATTCCGGTCGCAGGGAAGGTCGTGTGGATGACACCCAAGGGCGCGCAGGGCAACCGCGCGGCCGGCATTGGCGTTCAGTTCAACGACCAGGACGACGTCGCGCGCAACAAGATCGAAACCTACCTCGCCGGCGCACTTCAGTCGGATCGCCACACGCACACAATGTAGTGTGATCGTCGACTCACACTGCCATCTGAATTACCTGGCTGATTGCGACGCGCGCCTCGGTGCAGCGCGCGAGGCCGGCGTTTGCGGCTTCCTGTGTATTGGTGTCAATGAGGCAACACATCCGCAGGTGCTGGCGATCGCCGAGCGACACCAAGATGTGTGGGCCAGCGTCGGTGTTCACCCGGAGAGTGTAGACGCGACGACTTCGCTGGATTGGCTGCAGGCGGCCGCGCGCCATCCCAGGATCGTCGGGATTGGTGAGACTGGTCTCGACTACGTCGGTGGCGATGGTGAGAGCCCGCAACTGCGCGCCCGGCAGCGCGCCACTGGTCGCGACAGGACCGATGGT
>JAQBCT010000245.1:0-31365 GCA_032124855.1 Gammaproteobacteria bacterium | reverse complement strand
ACCACTTCCACTACGCACAAGACCCTGCGCGGACCGCGCGGCGGGCTGATCCTGGCACGGCACAATCCGGACATTGAGAAGAAGCTGGATTCTGCGCTGTTTCCGGGTACGCAAGGCGGTCCGCTGATGCACGTCATCGCGGCGAAGGCCGTGTGTTTCAAGGAGGCGATGGAGCCGTCTTTCAAGCAGTACCAGCAGCAGGTGCTGGCCAATGCGCATGTAATGGCAACGGAGTTTCAGCAGCGCGGCTACAAGATCGTCTCGGGCGGCACCGACAATCATCTGTTCCTGCTCGATCTGATCGACAAGAAAATCACAGGCAAGGCTGCCGACGCCGCACTTGGCCGCGCCAATATCACTGTGAACAAGAACGCGGTGCCCAATGATCCGCGCTCGCCGTTCGTCACCAGCGGCCTGCGCATTGGCACACCCGCCGCAACGACGCGCGGTTTCAAGGAGGCCGAGTGCAAGACGTTGACGCACTGGATGTGCGATGTGCTGGATGATCTGAAGAACGACAACATGATCGCGTCGGTGCGCTTGAAGGTGCTGGAATTGTGTCGACGGTTTCCGGTGTACTCCGCGTCCAACTGAAGGCCACGTCCCATGCACTGTCCGTTTTGCGGCGCCGATGACACCAAGGTCATCGATTCACGCCTGGTGGCAGATGGTGATCAGGTGCGCCGCCGGCGCGAATGTCAGACGTGCGGCGAACGCTTCACGACCTTTGAAACGGCCGAACTCGTCATGCCGCGCATCGTGAAACGCGATGGCATTCGCGAACCGTTCAATGAAGACAAGCTGCGTTCGGGATTGTTGCGGGCGCTGGAGAAGCGGCCGGTCAGCACCGAGGAAATCGAGGCCGGCATCGCGCGGATCATGCATCGGCTGCGCTCATCGGGCGAGCGCGAACTCGCCTCGCGCGCCGTGGGTGAAGAAGTGATGCGCGAGTTGCATCAGATGGACGGCGTGGCCTATGTGCGATTCGCCTCGGTGTATCGCGACTTTCAGGATGTCAGCGAATTTCAGGATGAAATCCGCCGCTTGAAGGCACGTCGCCAGGAAGACGGCTGAGCGCCGTGCGTGATTCCGATGTGCTGTTCCTCGACGCAGCCATTGCGCTGGCAGAACGTGGAATGTTCACGACGACACCGAATCCGCGCGTGGGTTGTGTGCTGGTGCGTGACGGGCGCGTGATTGGCCGCGGTTGGCATCAGCACGCTGGCGGGCCTCATGCAGAGGCCGCGGCGCTTGCTGCTGCAACGCAGAGCGTTGCCGGTGCAACCTGTTTTGTCTCACTCGAACCCTGTGCACATTCGGGGCGCACGCCGCCGTGCGCCGATGCATTGATCGCCGCGCGCGTCGCGCGCGTGGTCATTGGGTCGCGCGATCCGAATCCGAGCGTTGCCGGACGAGGGATCGCGCGCATGCGCGCGGCCGGGATTGAAGTGAATGTCGCAGAGCGAGGCGCTGCGCTTGAACTGAACCGTGGTTTCTTCACGCGCTTCACGCAACGACGGCCGTGGGTGCGGTTGAAAATCGCTGCATCGCTGGATGGTCGCACCGCCATGGCCAGCGGCGAGAGTCAGTGGATCACCGGGGCGGCGGCGCGTGCCGACGTGCAGCACTGGCGCGCCCGCAGTTGCGCGGTGCTCACAGGCATCGGCACGCTGCTCGCCGACGACCCCCAGCTCACTGTGCGCGACGCACGCTATGCAGTAGACGGCGTCATCCGCCAGCCGCTGCGCGTCATCCTCGATTCAGCGCTGCGCACCCCCGCCCACCGCCCGCATCCTCCACAGCCCTGGCCAGACCCTCATCGTGGTGGGGCAAAAGGTGCCAGGCACCGAATGCCCCACCGGGGCGGAGCTGTTTGCCACATCGGGGCGGCGGGTGGATTTGAAGGAAATGCTCGGCGAGCTTGCGCGGCGCGGTGTCAACGAAGTGCTGGTGGAGGCAGGTCCTGAGCTCACGGGTGCGTTCCTGCGCAGCGGCTTTTGGGATGAGGCCATCGTGTATGTGGCGCCTAAAGTGCTGGGTTCCAGCGCGCGCCCCTTTGCGCAGTTGTCCATCGACCGGCTGGCCGATGCGCTCGCGGGAACGGTGAGTGCGGTTGAAACGCTAGGTGAAGACGTTCGAATCAGAATTTTGCGCGTTTCCCCGTAACGCTTAGACTGCCTGCCTTGTTTGGAGAATTCAGATGACCGAAGTGAAAACGATTGAGGGTGGATTCAACGGCGCCGGACGCAAATTCGCGATCGTTGCCGGGCGCTTCAATAGTTTCATCGTCGACAGCCTTGTGACAGGTGCCATCGATGCGCTGGTGCGTCACGGTGTGAAGGCGGCCGATATCACCCTCGTCAAAGTACCCGGCTGTTTCGAGTTACCCCAGGCGGTGCAGAGGGTCGCTGCGGGTAAAGCGAAATATTCGGCCGTCATTGCACTGGGTGCCGTCATTCGCGGTGCGACGCCGCATTTCGACTACGTTGCGGGACAGTGTGCGGCGGGGCTGGCGCGTCTGACTCTCGAGCTGCCCATTCCGGTGGCGTTCGGCGTGCTGACGACCGACACGATCGAACAGGCCGTCGAGCGCTGCGGCACCAAGGCAGGTAACAAAGGTGCGGATGCGGCGATGACTGCGCTCGAGATGACCAACCTGCTCGACCAACTCTGAGTCTTGTGGGGGCTGCATGTCTGAAGCGCGCTTCGATCCCTGGGCGCGACGCCGTGCGCGACGCCTGCTGTTGCAGGCGCTTTATCAGTGGCAACTCTCCGGCACCGACGAAGCCGAGATAGAGCGGCAGTTCAAAGAAGATCCTGCCTTTCGTCGTGTCGATGGCCTGTTCTTTCACGAGGTGTTGCGTGGCGTCATCGAGAGCTGCGCCGCTTTGGATGATGCACTCGCGCCGCTGCTCGACCGCAAAGTGAGCGAACTCGACTACGTGGAGCTGTCGCTGCTGCGCATGGGCGTGTACGAGCTGTGTCATCGCCAGGACGTTCCTTTCAAAGTAGTCATCGATGAGGCGGTTTCGCTGGCGCGCGTATTCGGTGGCGAAGACAGCCATCGCTACGTCAACGGCGTACTCGACGCGATGGCCCGCACCCAACGGGCGCGCGAAGTGGCGTCCGGTGAATGAGTTCGAACTCATTGACTGCCTGCTTCGCGAACTCGGCGACGTGGCGCGCGGCGGTGATATCGTCGTGGGTCCTGGCGACGATGCCGCGCTGGTGGCGCTACCGGCCTGGTGTGTTGCGGTGGCATCGATCGATACGCTGGTGGCGGGTGTCCACTTTCCCCCGGATGCGCCGGCCGATCTGATCGGTCAGCGTGCGCTTGGCGTCAGTGTTTCGGATCTGGCCGCCATGGGCGCTCAGCCGCAGTACGCCCTGATCGCGCTCACACTGCAGGATGATTCTGAACTCTGGTTAACGCGTTTTGCGGCCGGCGTGGCGGCGGCGGCGCGCCGCCTGGGCATTAAGGTAGCAGGCGGCAATCTCGCGCGCGGCCCCCTCAGTGTTTCGGTTAGCGTGCATGGCTGGTGCGAGAGCGATACCGCGTTGCTGCGCAGCGGCGCAGCGATTGGCGACCTGGTTTGTGTGAGCGGCTCGTTGGGTGGTGCAGCGCTCGCACTCACGCGCGCTGATCTCTGTGTGCCGCCCGATGCGGCCGCACTGGCCGCAGTCGCGCCGGCCGATCCGTGCTATGCGTTGCAACGCTATTACCTGCCGCAACCACGCGTCGCACTGGGACGTGCGCTGCGCGGCATCGCGACCGCCGCCATCGATGTCTCAGACGGTCTCGCCGCAGATCTGGGGCATCTGTGTCGCGCCAGTGGCGTCGGCGCCTGCATCGACCTGGACGCCGTGCCCCGTGTCGCCGGCGCGAGCGCGGAACTCGCCGTGACGGGCGGGGACGACTACGAGCTGTGCTTCACCATCGCACCGGACCAGCGCAATCGCTTGAGCGAACTACCTGGCGCATGTGTGGTGGTTGGCGTGATCGAGGCGGGCGACACCGTGGTCGCGCAGCGCGACGGCGTGCCGGTGGTGTTGGGCTCGCGGGGCTTTCGTCATTTCGGCTGACACCAAAGGCGAGTTGCGCGCCGCCGACCTGCGCAATCCGTTCGTATTTCTCGCCGTTGGCTGTGGCAGCGGTCTGACGCCCGTGGCGCCCGGCACAGCCGGCAGCCTGTTGGCGTTGCCGCTGTGGTGGTTTCTGCTGGCGGATCTGCCGCTGTGGCAACAGGCGCTGTGCATCACCATTGCCGTGCTGCTGGCCATCTGGATCGTCGATCGTGCATGTCGCGCCACGGGTGTTGGTGATGCGTCGCAGATTGTCCTCGATGAAGTGGTCGGGCAGTGGCTGGCGCTGCTGGCCGCACCGAAGTCACTGGTTGCGGTGGCACTTGGATTTGGTTTGTTCCGCTTCTTCGACATCGTCAAACCGCCGCCCGTTTCGTGGGCAGACCGGCGCCTGCGCGGCGGCCTCGGCGTAGTGCTGGACGATGTGCTCGCGGGAGTTCTCGCGGCGGCTGTGCTGCATCTCTCACTTAGGCTGATTCCGTTGCCGTTCTAGCACGTCATGGCCGTATCATCCGGTGGGTATCTGCTGGATGCGATGAATCAATGCAAGGACTCAAAGCAGTGCTACTGGGGTTTGGCATCTTGGCCACCTCGGTCGCGGTCGCGAATGCGCCGGTTGTTGCGCTCGGGCTCTTCAAAGACCGCGCCATGATCAGCGTGTTGGGAACTGAGCACTACCTCACCGTGGGGCAGACCTCGCCCGAAGGCGCGCAGCTGATCGAGTCGAGTTCTACGCAGGCAGTGGTTCGGTATAAGAATCAGAATTACAACCTCTCTCTCACAGACCAGATCGCCGGTGGATTCCAGGCGCCGCGTGAATCGAATATTTCCATTGCGCCGGATGATTTTGGCCAGTATCGGGTGCAGGGCTCGATCAACGGCTACTACGTCGGCTTTCTGGTGGATACCGGTGCATCGCTCGTGGCGTTGAGCGAACGTCAGGCGAAGCTCATGAACCTCGAGTTTGCCAATTCCTCCGAGCGGGCCAGTGTCATCACTGCGCAGGGCCAGGTGGATGCCTACCTGGTGGAGCTGGATACGCTGGCGGTTGGCGGAATCGAAACCCACAACGTGCGCGCCGCGGTGATTCCCGGCGACTACCCGGTCGAGGTGCTGCTGGGCATGTCGTTCTTGCGCAAGACCAAAATGGAGCAGCAGGCCGGCGTGCTGGTGCTCAAACAGACCCATTGAGGGGCGTCACCGCTACGACTTGCGCTGGACGATGCCGCGCGCGATCGTTCTGAGTAGACCTTCCCCGACGTCGGCAGCGGTCAATGCGCATTCGGCGCTTGCCAGCAGTTGTGCGGCGCGTGTTCGCGTCGCATCGATCCCCAGCAAGCCCGGAAAGGTGTTCTTTCCCGCCGCCTGATCCGCACCGGCACGTTTGCCGATCGTCGCTGTGGTCTGCGTTGCATCCAGCAGATCATCCACCACTTGAAAGGCGAGGCCGATTGCATCGCCGAATTCCTGCAGCCGCGCCCGCCGCGACTCATCTACACCCGCACACAGCGCGCCCAGATCGATCGCCGCGCACAGCAATGCACCAGTCTTGGCTCGATGCATCGATTCCAGCGCATCGACCGAAACGGCGGCGCCGGTGGCTGCCATATCGAATGCCTGTCCGCCCACCATGCCCTGCCAGCTTGCAGCGCTCGACAGGCGTTCGATCATGGCGAGGCGTGTATCCGGGGATAGGTCTGGTGCGCGCGCCAGCGTTTCGAAGGCCAGCGCCTGCAGCGCATCGCCGGTGAGGATTGCCAGTGCCTCACCGTATACGACGTGCACCGTGGGTTTGCCGCGGCGCAGATCGTCGTCATCCATTGCCGGCAGATCGTCATGAATCAGCGAGTAGGCGTGCAGCAACTCGACGGCGCAGGCGGGTGCCAGCGCGCGGCGCACGTCCGCACCAAAACCGATCGCGGTGGCACAGCACAGCAGCGGCCGAATGCGTTTGCCGCCGCCCAGCACGGCATAACGCATCGCCGCCGTCAGTTGGGGAGCAAGTGTGCTGTGTTGGGGTAAACAGCGCGCCAGCGCCGTTTCGATCGAATCGAGCAGTGCGGCCTGCTCCGTCTCAGTCGTCATCGCCGGCGTCGAGGGCGCGGGTGTCGAGATCCTCGAGTGCCAGGCCCGATTCCGTTTGCGTTAGTGTCTGGACGCGCAACTCCGCTGCTTTGAGGGCCTTTTGACAATCCCGTGTCAGTGCGACGCCGCGTTCGAACGCCGCCAGGGATTCCTCCAGCGACATCTCGCCGGCCTCCATGCGTCGCACGAGTTGCTCCAGCTCATCCAGCGCGGCTTCGAAGTTCGGTGATTTGTTGACCTTGCTCATGAGACGACGTTAACCGCGCCCCTGACGCGCGGTCAACGCGCGCGAAACTGGTGCATCGAAGTGGCGATTTAGCGCGGCGGGGTGGGGATGGTGCGCCGCGTGGTGCGTTGTGGGGGGCGTGCTTTGTCGCGCGGCTGCTGCGCGCTGCGAGTGCGGTTCACCCGATCACGATCGAAAAGCTGGCTTTCGGTACGATCAATCACTTCAGGCTGTTTCTTAACCCAAAAAAGAGCTGGGCATTATAGGGTGTTGATTTCAAATGCATAGATCTCGAACGGTTCTTTTTCGCGTGGCCTTTCCGTAAGCTGGGCGGCCAAATTTGGCAATGACCACGGAGAAAGCATGCGACCACTGCTGGGTATTTGGATGATGTTGGCGGCCCTGGGTGCGGGCGCGGATGAGAACGCCGTGAAATACCGGCAACACACCATGGAGGCGGTCGGCGGCCACATGCAGGCGGTCGTCGCGATTGCGAAAGGTGAGGTCGACCACAAGGCTGACCTGGGTGTGCATGTGGCGAGCCTGGCCGGACTGTCGGGCATCGCGCCAGGGCTGTTCGGTGCGGATACCCAGGGTGGCGACGCGCTGCCTGAGATCTGGGACGACGCGGCGGCCTTCCAGCAGCGACTCGACGCATTTCGCACCGCCGCAATCGAACTCGACGCGGTGGTGTCGGGTCAGGAGATGGAAAAATTCGGGGAAGCTCTCGGTGCGCTGGGCAAAGCGTGCAAGGCCTGCCACGACGACTTCAAGAAGGAGTAGCCACCGCCTACAGCCAGCGGGCGCCGGCCCACACCAGTGCGGCCGCGCCCAAGGCGGTAAACAAGCCCCGGCCGATGAGTTGCGTGGCAATCGGTAGGTGGTCGCCCGCGAGGCGGCCGTGGAATATCGACAGCACCACGGCATCGCGGCGCAGCGCATACCAGCCGATGGCGAGTGTGTGCACCGCGATGACAGCCAGCACCACCCAGCACACGCGCGTATGAATGGCGGTTGCGAGGTCTACACCGCGATCACTGAGATAGTGCGCGAATGGACCGTCGGTAAAGATATCGTCGCTGGCGAACAAGCCCGTTGCAGCCTGAAGGGCTACCGCGGCCAGCAGCGTGATCGCCACGGCCATGCCGGGTGGCGTGTGCGGTTGCGACCTCGCAGGCCGCTCTGCGTGCCCCGTGAAATGACGCCAGATGCAGCGCGGCGACAATCGATACTGCGCGAGCTGGGTATGAGGCCCGCCCCAGATGCCCCAGCCGAGGCGGAACGCGAGCAGCGCGATGACGCAACCTCCCACTGTCATGTGCAGGTCCATCAGATCCAGGTCGTCGGCGAGGCCTGTGTAGAGCGACAGGCTGAGGGCAGCTGCGAATGCCCAGTGCCAGAGGCGATGCGGCCAATCCCACGTCGGCACAGCAACTGCGTGCGGGGTGGCCTGTGGGGCAATGCCTTCGGTCAAGCGGAGTCGCGCAGCCGTTGTGATTTACCGCCCTTCGCGGCGAGCGACCAGGCACCTGTGGCCGGGTCGTTGACGATCTCGCCGCTGCGTTCCAGCGCACTGAGTTCGCCCCGCACTTCCCATGTGCCCAGCGGCTCACCCAGTTCACGCAGGCGCGCGTTGATGGCGCCGGGTTGCACGTCCTGCGCTCCCGCCGTAACGAGTTCGCGAAGTACGCGTAATACCAGATCTGTGCGCCGTCGCTGTTCAGTCACACGATTTGCTCAGCAAAAAAAGGCGCGCGCTTTGTAACAGAAAGGCGTCGCAACGCCAAGCACACGGTGCGCATTTACACGCTACTCACGCCACGGTTCGTCGCGTCCATACGCGCGCAGGCGCGCATCGAACGCGTCACGATTCGTCTGTTCGTTGGCGTCGAGCAACGCAATTGCCTGATGTTGCGTTGCGACGGCCTGTTCGAAGTCGCCGGTTTCGGCCAGCGCGGCGGCGAGCGTGTCGAGCGTATTTGCCGTGCGCAGTCGCTGCGTTGCCAGACGCGCTTCAATCAGCGCCGCCGCGCCATCGCGCAGGTTGGCGAATTGTGAGGTGGCCAGCACCCACGCCAGTCCGTTGCGGCCTTGCGGGTGGTCCCGCGCCGCTACCGCGCGCAACCAGCGCAGCGCATCGACGGTGCGCGCCTGCGTAGCGGGGGATTGCAGCTCGAGTGCGGCGATGCGCAATTGCGCCGCGGCATCGCCGAGTTCGGCGCCCTGGCGCAGCAATGTCCGCGCCTGCACCACGTCGCGTGGCACCCCGAGTCCGGCCATGTGCAGATGCGCCAGACCGACGAACGCCCCGGCATACTGGGATTGGGTTGCCCGTTCGAACCACTGGCGCGCCGCAGCGTAGTCGCGTGGCACGCCGTTGCCCGTCATATAGAGATATGCCAGCGCGGCCTGGGCGGCCGGCGCGCCCCGTTCGCCCGCCTGACGGAAGTACTCGGCCGCACGCGCGGGTTCGGCGGCACCCGTTTCCGCGTTGAGGTGCATGTACCCCAGCGCAGTCAGCGCGTCCACCGAGCCTTTTTCGGCGGCGTCGTGGTACAGAGCCAGCGCCTGTGGGGGATCTGGCACACCGGCGAATGCGCGCCGGTAGCTGAGCGCCAGCTGCAGCAGCGAATCGATGTTGCCGGCGGAGGCTGCCTCGCGCAGCCAATAGCGCGCCTTGTTCACGTCGCGCGCTGTGCCCGTTCCGGTCAATAGCGCATAGCCCACATACGCTTTGGCATCAGCGTTACCGGCGCGTGCCGACTTCTGCATCGACACGAATGCCTGGCGCAGATCCTTCTCGACGCCCAGACCCTGCGCATACATGCGCCCCACCTCGGCCAGCACGATATCGTTGTCGGGTGCGAACTCGAGCGCGCGCGCATAGTCCTGCGCGGCAGAAACGTACAGCCGCTCGATGAAGTAGCTATAGCCGCGCAGGTAATACGCCTTGGAGCGTTGTGCTGCGGTGAGGCGCGGATCGATCACCACCGCTTCGAGATAGGCACGCGCGAGGCTGTAACGTTGTGCCTCGATATGGCCCAGCGCGCGTTGCACGGCATCCGCGGGATCGCTGGCTGCCACCGGAGTTGCGAGCCACAACAAAAGCGTCGCCAGAGCGATCTGCTTCTTCATGCCCACATTCTACCGATCACCTGCCAAATGGTGCCTGGCACCATTTGGCACATGGGGCAAACGGTGCCTGGCACCAAACGCCGCGGCGTGCCGTGGCGGTGCTGTCATCAAATTGTCATATGAACACGCGATCCTGCGCGGCGCCTGGCAGGACGCGAATGGATGACGCCAGGCCAATGTTTCATCAATGCGGAGAACTTCGTGGGAAAACTCATCGTGAGGGTGTTTTGTCTGATTGGATTGTTGGCCGCCGTGCCGGTCGTAGCCGAGTCGGTGGATACCAAATTGCTCGGCATGCTGCGGGACAACGGCTCCATCACCCCGGAGCAGTACGCAGAACTCAGCGCGGATCTGTCGCGTGAGCAGCGCGCGGTGGCGCGCGAGCAGGTCGATAAGACCGAGTTCGTGGAAATGCAGCAGAAGATGGCCTGGGTGGCCAACACCGTGATCAGCGGCGATATGCGCGCACGCCAGGAGCACGTCACCATCCAGCACTCCGCCGTGGATTCCGTGGATCGCCAGCGAATCAGGGCCCGTCTGGGCGTGGTATCGCAAGTCAATGAGACGGTGGAGGCCGGCATCCGGCTCGCCACAGGCGACAACAACAATTCGCGCAGCACCAACCAGAATCTCGACAACTACTTCGCCAAGAAGGATGTCTGGCTCGACCGGGCGTACATCAACTGGCATCCCACCGCAACGCCCGGACTCAAGCTGTTGGCGGGCCGTATGGCACAGCCCTGGGTCAGCATGGGCGATGTCATCTGGGACGGCGACATCAATGTTGAAGGGGCCGCCGGTGCCTATAGCCGCAAATTCGGTGACACGGAGCTGTTCGGTTCAGCCGGTGCGTTCACGCTGAAGGACAACGTCAACGGGGACGGCAACGAGTTCAACAACGACCTGCGCCTGCAGTCGGCGCAGCTCGGCACGCGATTCTTCCCAGGTGATCGTTTCAAGGCAACGCTCGGCAGCAGCGTGTATCACTACGCCAACGACACGGATGCGCTGGCGCTGGGGGTATTCGGCAATACCACCACGCAATTTCAGCTCTACGAGGGTTTCGGCCAGCTCGACGTGTTGGGCCTGCCCGTACCTCTGACGCTGTACGGTCAGTACGTAGAGAACAGCGCGGCCAACGGTTCGGAGTCCGACAAAGATGCTGCCTGGCTGGTGGGCTTTTCAACGCGCATCTGGGAGATCGGCGTGAACTACAACTACCGCAAAGTAGAACGCAACAGCGTCGTCAGCATCTTCACCGACTCGGATTTTGCCGCCGGCTTCACCGCATCGCGCGGCAGCAAGATCCAGCTCACCTACAACATCGCCCGGAACTTCAGCTTGCAGACGACCTATATGCCCGCGGTTTCCAACACGCTGGGGCAGCAGGCTGGGTCTGAGGTCAATGTGTTGATGATCGATCTGATGGCGTCCTTCTAACCGTCATGCGGTTGTCACACAGCAACGTGATGATTGGCACAACAAATACTCAGAGCAAACAGAGCGCCTTCAAAGGCATCAAAAGGAGCACGATTGAATGAACGCAAGAAGGGTAACAGGCACGGCTTTATTGGTACTGACGCTTGGATTCAGTGCCGTTGCATGTGGCGCGGACACCGTCCGGATCGACGGTTCCAGCACGGTTTATCCGATCACCGAGGCCGTGGCTGAAGAATTTCAGATGGTGGGCGGCGGTACTCGGGTCACCGTGGGGATCTCCGGCACCGGCGGCGGTTTCAAACGCTTCTGCCGCGGTGACACGGATATTTCCGACGCCTCACGCCCGATCCTGAAGGAAGAAATGATCACCTGTGCCCAGGCCGGCGTGAAATACATCGAGCTGCCCATCGCGATGGATGCACTGACAGTAGTGGTCGGCAACGAGACCACCTGGGTGGACTACCTCACCGTGGCCGAGCTGAAGAAGATGTGGGAGCCGGCAGCCCAGGAGAAGGTCAAGAGCTGGAATCAGATCCGCAGCAGTTTCCCAGATGTGCCGATAGCGCTGGCGGGCCCGGGCGCCGACTCCGGTACCTTCGACTATTTCACTGAAGCGGTGGTTGGCAAGGCGAAGTCATCCCGAGGCGACTACCAGGCCAGCGAGGATGACAACGTGATCGTCCAGTTCGTTTCCCGCAACAAAGGCGCGCTGGGCTACTTCGGGCTCGCGTACTACGAAGAAAATCAGGACAAGCTGCGGGCGGTGCCGATCAAGGATGGCGACGATGCGCCGGCGGTGATGCCGTCGATTGCAACGGTGAACGATGGCACCTATCAGCCGCTGGCGCGGCCGATTTTCATCTATGTCAGCGCCAAGTCGGCGCAGCGTGACGAGATCAAGAAATTCATCGAGTTCTACCTCGATCACGCTGGTGAGCTGGCCAAGGAGGTGGGTTACATCGATCTGCCAGCCGCGGCCTACCAGCAGGCGAAACAGAATTTCGCAGCGAGTAAACTCGGCACCGGATTTGGGGGCACACCTGAGATTGGTATCCATGTCGAAGATCTGCTGCTTCGCGAAGGCAAGCTTTGATTTGACTGCGTATTCAGCGGCGCCTGGCGCGCCGCGGATACCACGAAGCATGGCAATTCAATGAGCTCCAACAGTCCGCAGAACGAGCGCCTGCGAGCGCTGCTGCCGTCGCCGGGTCAGGTGCGCCGGCGGCACATCAAAGAGTGGATCATCGAAGCGGCGCTACTACTGTGTGCGCTGAGTGCCGTGTTCATCACGCTCGCCATCATCGTCGTGCTCGTGAACGAGTCGCGGTTGTTCTTTCACGAAGTATCGATCGTAGATTTTGTCACTGACACCCAATGGACGATCATGTTCGAGGAAAAGCACTACGGCATCGCGCCATTGCTGGCGGGTACGTTGGTGACCTCCACTGTGGGCCTGCTGGTCGCGGTACCCCTCGGCACTGTGATCGCCATCTATTTGAGCGAATTTGCACCCCACCGGCTGCGCGAGGCGATCAAGCCATTGCTCGAATTGCTGGTCGGCGTGCCCACTGTGGTATTCGGCTACTTCGCGCTGCTGTTCGTCACACCGATGCTGCAGAAGATTCTGCCCGACCTGCCCGGCTTCAACATGCTCGGTCCCGGCATCGTGATCGGCATCATGATCACGCCTTACATCAGTTCTGTGGCCGAGGACGCGATGCGCGCGGTGCCGATGCACTTGCGTGAAGGCGCCTACGCAATGGGTGCAACCCGCTTTCGCACTGCGATCACCGTCGTGGTCCCCGCGGCGCTGTCCGGCATCGTCGCGGCCTATGTGTTGGGAATCTCGCGCGCGGTCGGCGAGACCATGGTGGTAGCCGTGGCGGCCGGTCAGCAGCCCAATTTCACGCTCAATCCCATGGAGCCGGCCGCCACGATCACATCGTTCATCGTGCAGGTGGCGCTGGGCGACCTGCCGCACGGCAGCGTCGAGTATCAGAGCATCTTCGCCGCGGGCCTCGTGCTGCTGCTGCTGACGCTACTGTTCAACGTGGCCGGCCATCTGCTGCGCAAACGGTTTCGCGAGGTGTATTGAGTGGCAGCAGACAAGTTGTCATCGATTGCCACCGAGCCGTCCGCACTGCGCAAGCTGATCGCGCACAATCGTCGGGCCGACAAACTCTTTGCCATCATCGGCATGCTGGCGCTGTTCGTCGGCGTGTTCAGCCTGGCTGCGCTGCTGGTGGACCTCGCCTTGGACGGTGGGCATCGGCTGAGCTGGCAGTTTCTGACGTCGTTTCCATCGCGCCATGCCGAGAAGGCCGGGATTCTGTCGGCCTGGGTGGGCACCTGCCTGGTGATGTTTGTCACGATGTTCTCAGCGGTCCCCATTGGCATCGCAGCGGGTGTCTACCTCGAAGAATATGCGCGACGTGGTTGGATCACCGACATCGTCGAGGTGAATGTCACCAACCTGGCCGGTGTGCCGTCCATTGTTTATGGCCTGCTGGCGCTGGGGCTGTTCGTTTACGGTCTCGGCTTCGGCCAGAGCGTGCTGTCGGCCGGACTGACGCTCGGATTGCTGATTCTACCGGTGGTGATCGTATCCACCCGCGAAGCGATTCGCGCCGTGCCCGTGGCCATGCGAGAAGCGGCTTATGCGCTGGGCGCCACGCGCTGGCAGACGGTGAGCGACCACATCGTGCCATATTCGACCGGCGGCATCCTCACGGGGATCATTCTCGGGCTGTCGCGGGCGATCGGCGAAACGGCGCCGATCATCACCATTGGCGCGCTCACCTTTATCGCATTTTTGCCGCCGGGGCCTGTGACCAGTGAGCCGCCCTATCTATCCTTCGAATGGTTGTTCGCGCCGTTCACCGTCATGCCCATCCAGATGTTCAACTGGCTTTCGCGGCCGCAAGTGGCCTTCCTGGACAACGCGGCGGCGGCGGGGTTGATCCTTGTGTTGATGACCGTCGGCATGAATGCCGTGGCCATCTGGCTTCGCTATCGATACCGCAAAAAGATCAAATGGTGATTGCATGGATGGGACGAGCATGAATGCGCCCCTGCGCCAAGTCGTCGGCGGACACGCGGCCGAGTTGGCAGTGGTGAATGCGAAGGCGGAGACACGCAACTTGAGCTTCTACTACGCCACCGGCGTTCAAGCGCTCAAGGACGTCAACATGTCGCTGGCCGAAAACAAAGTCACGGCACTGATCGGCCCGTCGGGTTGCGGCAAATCCACGCTGCTGCGCTGTTTCAATCGCATGCACGACCTCTATGTGGGCAATCGTTATGACGGCGAGATCATCATTCACCCGGACGGTGTAAACGTTCTCGACGCGCGTGTTGATGCCATCGAGATGCGCATGCGCATGTCCATGGTATTTCAGAAGCCGAATCCTTTTCCGAAGTCGATTTACGAGAACGTCGCATACGGGCTGCGCGTGCGCGGGGTGAAGCGCAAATCGTTGATCGACGAACAGGTGGAGCGTGCCCTTAAGGACGCTGCGTTGTGGGGTGAAGTAAAGGATCGCCTGCAGGATCAGGCGTACAACCTCTCCGGCGGGCAGCAACAACGCTTGTGCATTGCACGCGCCCTGGCGGTCGAGCCGGAAATTCTGCTGTTCGATGAACCGACCTCAGCGCTGGACCCGATCGCCACTGCCAGCATCGAGGAACTGATCGCGGAGCTCCGCAATCGCGTCACGATATTGATCGTCACGCACAACATGCAGCAGGCGGCGCGGGTATCGGACTTTACGGCGTTCATGTACCTGGGGGAGCTGGTGGAATTCGGCGTGGCGGACGACTTCTTCACGAATCCGAAGCAGAAACGCACTGAGGATTACATTACTGGCCGATACGGCTGAGGTAGGAGTACTGGTGACAGCGCAGCGGGACGACTTTACGAATCACTTTTCGAGTCAGTTCAATCAGGAACTGGAGAATCTGCGCGCCCGTGTCCTTGCCATGGGCGACACCGTCGAACGCCAGATCAACGATGCGGTGGATGCCCTCGAAACGGGCAACACGACTATGGCGCGTGCGGTGATTGGCGGCGACCTGCAGGTGAATGCCCTCGAGATCTATGTGGACGACGAGTGTGGTCGCATCCTCGCGCGCCGCCAGCCCGCGGCTGGCGATTTGCGACTCATCGTTGCCATCATCAAAACCGTGACGGACATCGAGCGTATTGGCGACCAGGCCAAAGGTGTCGCGCGCATGGCCTTGGAAATGGCGGCAGTAGACGGCGCGACTTCGCGACCGGAGCTCCGGCCCCTGGGCGACCTTGTGCGCGACATGGTGCATAGGGCGTTGCGCGCATTCGCTCAGATGGACGTGAATCTGGCGCTGGAGGTGGAACGCGCGGATGTTCTTGCCGACCGTGAATACGAGTCGTTAATGAACCAGTTGACGAGCTTGATGATGGAGCAGCCAGCGTCGGTCCGCTGGGCGCTGCATCTGGTGTGGGCGGCGCGTGCGTTGGAGCGTGCGGGGGATCACGCAAAGAATATTGCTGAATACCTCATCTTTATTGTGCAGGGCAACGATGTGCGCCACATCAGCGTTGAGGCGCGCGAGCGGCAAGTGCAGGGATTTGCGCCGAGGAACGACGCAGCCACTTGATCTTCGCAAGCACGTGGGTTCCACCCGTGCGTGCAACACATCAGCTTGCCGCCAACCGTTCGTACCACGGCTTTGTACGAATCACCACGTTCACCACCAGCAACATCGCTGGCACCTCGATCAGAACACCCACCACCGTTGCCAGTGCGGCCCCCGAGTTCAAGCCGAACAGGCTGATGGCGCTCGCGACCGCCAGTTCGAAAAAATTCGACGCCCCGATCAGCGCTGACGGACACGCAATGTCGTGCCGCTCGCCCACGGCGCGATTGAGTGTGTAGGCAAGCGTGGCGTTGAAGAACACCTGAATCAGAATCGGCACGGCCAGCAGCACAATGACAACGGGCTGGCCCAGAATCGCTGCACCTTGAAAGGCAAACAGCAACACCAGGGTGGCAAGCAGTGCGGCAATCGACCATGGCGTCGTGCGTGCCACAGCGGCATCGAAAGCTTCGGTGCCGCGCGCCAGCAGCCCGCGCCGCCACAGTTGTGCAAGGATCACTGGAATCACGATGTAGAGCACCACCGAGGTCAACAGCGTATCCCACGGCACCGTGATGGCCGATATGCCGAGCAGCAGCGCCACCAATGGTGCGAACGCAATGATCATGATGGTGTCGTTGAGCGCCACCTGGGTGAGCGTGAACAGGGGATCGCCATTGCTGAGCCGGCTCCACACGAACACCATTGCTGTGCAAGGTGCGGCGGCCAGCAGGATCAGGCCTGCGATGTAGCTGTCGAGTTGTGCGGCTGGCAACAACGGGGCGAATAAGTTGCGGATGAACAACCATGCCAGGAATGCCATCGAGAATGGTTTGATCAGCCAGTTCACAAACAAAGTCACGCCGATGCCGCGCAGTTGCTTGTGCACTCCAGCGAGCGCGCCGAAATCCACCTTCACGAGCATGGGCACGATCATGACCCAGATGAGCAGGCCCACCGGAAGGTTGACGCGGGCCACTTCCAGGGCAGCGATGGACTGGAACCACCCGGGAACCGCGATGCCGGCAGCGACGCCGCACACAATGCAGATGAACACCCATACAGTGAGGTAGCGCTCGAACAGCGTCATCATCGAGTCTCCGCAATTTCGGTCGGAGTTACTCCGACCGTGGCTTCATTGATTTCCCGCCAGCGGATTTTTACAGCAATCCTCGTAAATTGCTGGTTCGCGCAGGCGCGCGTAGCATCGCTCAGGCGCGGCGATGCGAGTTGCTGGACGCCGCGGCAATCGAAAGTACCCGGTTCCAATCATTCGAAGGGGAAGCGAAATGGCAAGAGCCAAAGCAACATCCGACAGTGTCTATCGCGTGACCGAACTGATCGGCAGCAGCCCGGTATCCTGGGAAGACGCCGCAAAGAAAGCCGTGGAGACCGCCAGCAAGACCTTACGCGACCTGCGTGTAGCGGAGATCGCGGAATTGGATCTGGTGGTGGAGAACGGCAAGGTCTCCGCCTACCGCGCGAAGGTGAAGTTGTCCTTCAAATACCAGGGGTGAACTGATCGGCGCGAGCGGCGGATCAGCCGTCGCGCCAACGTGTGTGGTTGATCGCAACGCTGCGAGCGTCCCCGCCGCGGCGGCGGAGCTTTAGTTGTGGAGATTTGGTCATGACAGGATTGATACGAAATCTGAGGTGGACTGTGCGCTTAGGAGGCATCGCCGCGTTGTTGCTTTGCTCGAGCGCGCACGCCGAGAAGTTCGACTTCGTCGCATTGGGCGACACCGCCTACAACCTGCAAGCCGACTATCCGATTTACGCCAAGTTGATTGCGCGGATCAATCTGCTGAAACCGGCCTTCTCGATTCACGTGGGTGATACGTGGGGCGCTATGCCTTGCGGTGAGGACCAGCACCGCGTGGTGCTCAGCTGGTTCGCGCGCTACGCCCAGCCTGTGGTGTACACACCAGGCGACAACGAATGGGTAGATTGCCGCAAGCCGGCCGTGTTGCAGACGTATCTGCATGTCATCACGGGGCAGGGTAGCGCCGAAGAGAAAGCTGAACTGGCGCGCCTGCAGACACTCGACAGCGCCTACGCCGGCGAAAGCTATGGCGATGTATTGGGCAGTCTCGCCACACTGCGCCAGGTCTTCTTTGCCGAGGCGCGCAGCCTGGGTGCAGTACCCATGCCGCTGACACGCCAGGCGGATGTCTCGGAATTCGACGCGATGGTTGAGAACGCGCGGTGGACGCAAGGCGGCGTGGTCTTTGCCACGCTGGACGTACCGGGCAGCGGTATGGGCTTCACCATCAACGATGCGGTGCGCGCGAACGAAGCCATCGCGCGCAATCGCGCCAATGTCGAATGGCTTAAGGCGACGTTTGCACTCGCCACCGAACAAGGCGCGCCGGCCGTGGTGATCGCCTTGCACGCGGGCATGTTCGACGATGCGGATGGCGGAACCTTTTCCAACAAAGCACTGCGCGGCGGCGACGAGGGGCCGTACTTCTGGGTCGCGCTTGCGTTACGTGATCTCGCTGCTCAATTCGGCAAGCCGGTGCTGCTGATAAACGGCGATTACCACGATCTGGTGATCGACCGGCCCTTCATGGTGTCGCAAGGCGAGAGCCGGCCACCGCTGTACGCAAACATTACACGCGTGCAGGTGTACGGTGCGCCGGAACTGAAAGCGGTGCGCATCAGCGTGGATACAGATACGCCGTGGGTATTTGGATTTGCGCCGCTGTACGACTAGATAGGTTGCGACTTACGACGTCACGCCGGTTGCGGATCGAGACGCAAGAACCGGCTTGGTGCAAAACCGCACATCAGGCGCAGCACGAATCCCATGCTGTATGCATCCGAGAGCGCCGCTGCTTCGGCGCCTTCGACACGTGTCGCGATATAGGCGCCGGGCGGCCCTTCGATCGCCACGTCGACATGAGGATTTTTCACCGCGGCGTAATACCAGCCGCGCAGCCAGTGATTGGAGGATACATACAGCCTGTCGTTGTAGTTGAATCCCGCCAGCGTGCGACTGGTGGCTGCACCTTGTTCGTCGGTCGTGGTGATGATGACGGCACCTGGCATGTCCGGCTGAAAATGCCACACGGCGAGTTCCAGCGCGGCGACCAACCCTGCGTAGACGAACACCACCACCCCAACGATTTTGGCGAGTTTCATGTTGCGCCTGTGCCGAAGTCGCGGGCGCTATGCCGCTCCGGTACACGCAATTCTTCCGGACCCCAACTTCGATTGACGCGACGCCCGCGTTGCACGGCAGGGCGCTCCTCGATTTGCGACGCCCAGCGAACAACATGTGTGTACGACGCCACGTCGAGAAATTCTCTAGCGTCGTAGATGTTGTGCAGCACCAGCGCGCCATACCAGGCGTAGTTGGCCATGTCGGCAATGTTGTAGTCGTCGCCGCAGAGAAACTGGCGTGATGCGAGATTGCGATCCAGCACATCGAGCTGGCGCTTCACTTCCATGGCATAGCGATTGATCGGGTACTCCCACTTCTCCGGCGCGTAGGCATAGAAGTGTCCGAAGCCGCCACCGAGATACGGCGCACTGCCCATCTGCCAGAACAACCAGGACATGCACTCCGCGCGCGCTGACGGCTCGTGCGGCAGGAACGCATCAAACTTCTCCGCGAGATAAACCAGAATCGCGCCGGATTCGAAAACGCGGGTCGGTGGGGATGTGCTGCGGTCCAGCAACGCGGGAATCTTCGAATTCGGATTGATATCCACAAAGCCACTGCCGAATTGTTCACCGTTGCCGATGTTGATCAGGTAGGCGTCGTACTCGGCATCGCGGCCGAGTTCGAGCAACTCTTCCAGCAATATCGTCACCTTCACGCCGTTCGGTGTGGCCAGCGAATGCAGCTGCAGCGGATGCTTGCCGACCGGCAGCTCTTTGTCGTTCGTCGCACCCGCGATGGGACGATTGATACTGGCGAATCGTCCGCCGCTTTCGGTATCCCATTTCCAGACTTTGGGTGGTGTATAGGTTTCGGTCATGGTTAGCGCTTCTCGCAGGATGGTTGGTAGGGTGCATTGGCCGGCAGCTATAGTACGCGGCGTCGCGCGAATTGGACATTTTGGGGGGCAACCGTGATTGATCTGAGTGTAGAGGACAACGTCTTTGTGCTGACGATGAGCGCTGGCGAGAATCGCTGGACCACCAACTTCGTGCGTGCCTTCGCGCAGCGTCTCGACGAAGTTGAGGCGTCCGAGGGCCCCGCGGCGCTTGTCACCACGTCCGCGTCGGCCAAGTTTTTCTCCAATGGACTGGACGTGGATTGGGTGCGCGGCGCCGGTGCAGGTACCGGCGGTGACCAGGCGGTATTTGGCGCAGAGTTCATGCAGCTGATGGGTCGACTGATCACTTTCTGCATACCCACAGTGTGCGCGATCAATGGGCACGCATTCGGCGCCGGCTTCATGCTGGCGCTCACCCATGACGTGCGCCTGATGCGTGTAGATCGAGGCTTTCTGTGCGCGAATGAGATGCAGCTTGGCCTGTCCATCCCGGACGCGGAACTCGCATTGTTTCGTCACAAGTTGTCGGCGAGTGCATTCTTCGAAACGGTCCAGCTTGCGCGCCGCTGGACGGGCCCTGAAGCGAAGTCGGCCGGATTCATCAACGATGTGGCAGACGAAGACAGCCTGCTGGCGGCGGCGCATGCAAGGGCGCGGCAACTGGCGCCACTGGGCGCGAACCGGCAACTGTATGCGCAATCCAAGGAACGCCTTTTCGGCGAGCGCCCGTCGATCAACGCGCTCAGTGGTGCCGCGCATCTGTTGCGCAACGCGCACACCCACCGAGCGCCTACCTGAACGCTTCAACGCGCTTCGCTTATAGTGACGCTTCAATCCCGCAAGCATTTCAACCCGAGAGAGGAGGACCGATGTCCGATCTGAATAAAGATCTGTTCAACCTGGCGATGTCCGATCAAGCGCAACCGTTGATGGACGCGGTGAAGAAGCATATCGCCGAGAACGTGGTGCCGATCACAGAGGAATTCTTTGCGCTGGCCAAGCAGAAGGAGGACCGCTGGTCGTGGCATCCGCGTCAGCTCGAATTGCTGGACGGCGCCAAGAACAAGGCGAAGAAGTCCGGCTTGTGGAATTTCTTTCTGCCCGACTCGGATACGGGTGAAGGACTGACCAATCTCGACTACGCCTACATCGCGGCAGAACTGGGCAAATATTCGCTCGCTTCCGAGACGCTCAACTGCAGCGCGCCGGATACCGGCAACATGGAAGTGCTGGAGCGCGTGGGCACCGAAGCGCAGAAGGAACAATGGCTGAAGCCGTTGTTGAATGGGGAGATTCGCTCGGCTTACGCAATGACCGAACCCGGTCTGCCGTCATCCGATGCCAAGAACATCAGCACCAGTGCGGTGCTCGATGGCGATGAGTGGGTGATCAACGGCGAGAAGTTCTACATCTCCGGCGCGGGTGATCCGCGCTGCAAGATCATGATCGTCATGGTGAAGACCGATCCCAGCGCGGCGCCCGGCAAGCAGCAGTCACAAATCCTGGTGCCCACGAATACGCCAGGTGTGGAGATGCTTGAAGGCATGCAGGTGTTCGGCGAAGACCATGCCCCGCGTGGTCACATGCATCTGAAGTTCAACAATGCGCGCGTGCCCAAAGACAACATCCTGCTCGGTGTGGGACGCGGTTTTGAGATCTCTCAGGTGCGCCTGGGCCCGGGCCGCATTCACCACTGCATGCGCTCCATCGGCAAGGCGGAAGTGGCGCTTGAACTGATGGTCAAACGCGCCAGCAGCCGCGAAGCATTTGGCAGACCCATCGTGCGCCTCGGCGGCAATCTGGAGATCATTTCCCGTGCGCGCATCGACATCAACGCAATGCGGCTGTCGGTGTTGCAGGCGGCGAAGGCGATGGACGTGCTGGGCAACAAGGAAGCGCGTGTGTACGTCAGCGCCGTGAAGGCTATGGTGCCGGAGAGAGTGTGTCAGATCATCGATGCGGCCATCCAGATGCACGGCGCCACGGGCGTGTCGCAGTGGACGCCGCTTGCAGGTCTGTACACGGACATGCGTCACTTGCGCTTCGCTGACGGCCCCGATGAGGTGCATCACATGGTGGTGGGCCGCGCCGAGGTTCAGAAGTACGGTCTTTGGTAGCCGCCGGAGGTAGATAGCTCATGGAGTTGAAAAATCGTGTAGCGGTCATCACCGGGGGCAGTGGCGGTATTGGTCGCGCCATGGCGGCTGCGTTCCTGGCCGAAGGTGCGCGCGCGGTCGTGCTGGCGGATCTCGATCCTGCCGCCGTGCGCGCAGCAGCCGATGAACTGGGTTGCGACGGTGAAGCCTGCGACGTCACCGACGAAGCACAGGTGGCGGCGCTCACCGAGCGTACGCTGGCGCGCCATGGGCAGATCGATCTGTTTTGTTCCAATGCGGGCGCCGGCGGAGCCGGGTTGCTCACCGATGCGACGAATGCGGTGTGGCAGAAACAGTGGGACCTGCACGTGATGGCGCATCTGTACGCAGCGCGTGCGGTGTTGCCGTCGATGATTGCGCGCGGTGAGGGGTATCTGCTGAACACCGCATCGGCCGCTGGCCTGTTGGCAGCCATGGGCTCGGGACCGTACACGGTCACGAAAGCCGCTGCAGTGAAGCTTGCGGAATTTCTTTCTATCACGCATGGCGACGAGGGCATTCGCGTGTCGGTACTGTGCCCGCAGGGCGTCAACACAGCGATGGCACCTCGACGCCTGGGCGACGGCCAGACCGACGGGATCATCGAACCCGACGTGCTGGCGCAGACTGTTGTGCAAGCCATTCGCGATGAGCGTTTTCACGTGTTGCCGCACCCGGAAGTGGAGGAGTACGTGCGCCGCAAAGGCGACAGCATCGATCGATGGCTGACGGGCATGCGTCGTTTGCGACGACGTTCGGTGGGAGGCAACTGATTGATCGACTACCACAACACCACGGCACTGGTCACAGGCGGTGCATCGGGCATCGGCAAGGCGCTTGCGGCGGCGTTGGTGGCGCGTGGCGCGCAGGTGATTCTGGCCGACATCAATGCTGATCTGCTCGCGACCGCGGGGAAGGAAGTGGGCGCAATACAAACCTTTGTCACCGATCTCGCGCAGAGGCAGGCACCGGCGCAGCTCGTCGCCGACGCGTTCGCAATCGACGGTCGCCTCGACCTCATCTGTTCGAATGCCGGCATCGGCCATCGTCGGCGAATATTGGAAGAGGGCTTCGACGATGCGAGGCTGACGCGCCTGTTCAGCGTCAATCTGTTTGCCGGTCTGCGCATCGCCCAGGCGTATTCGGCTGCGCTGAAGGAGGCGGGCGCGCGCGGACGGCTCTTGCTCACCTGTTCGGAGAACTCTCTCAGCGTCCCCTCAGCGATCAAAGGTTCACAACTCGGCATGTATGCCGCCACCAAACATGCGCTGCTGATTGCCGCGGAGTGGTTGCGTGACGAAACAAGCGGCGATCCCTTTGCCGTGCACGCGCTGATGCCCGGTGCGGTGTACACCCCGCTTGTGGCCCGCGGTCTGCCCGATCCTGAGCTTGCACCAAAGGCGCTGGATCTGATCATGCCGGAGCGTTGTGCGGAAGTGGCGTTGCGGGGCATGGACCTTGAACTGTTCTACATCCCGACGCAGCCGCATCTGGCGGTGGATACGGTGCCACGCTACGAGGGGGTTGCAGCGGCCGTTCGCGCGTTGGGGCTGGCGCGCTGATCTGCCGGTGGGCGTGTCGACTTTCACGTCGTAGCCCAGCGGATTCTTGACGGGCTCGCCCTTGAAGGACGTACAGGCGTCGCGCGACCACTACTGATCCGGTTCCACGCATCGACACAGTGCACACAGCCTCGAGGCGCAGCGATTGCTAGCATGTGGCCGAAATCCAACTGAAGCTGCGATGGCACGCGTACTCATTCCCGACGCGATCGATCTCGCACCCACCGCCGCGCTCCGTGGACTGGGGCGTCGGGGTCATATTTGCGACGTAGCCTGGTCCTACGAGGGGGTCCGCACGCGACTGGGTGGCAGGTATTGCAATTCGTTCATTCCGGTCCCCAGCTTGCACGATGACCCCGACGGTTTCGCCCAGGCGATCGTCGAGTTGTGCAGCACCGGCAAGTACGACGTTCTGCTGCCTACGCGGGCAAGTTCGCTAGGCGCGCTTCTGCCACACCGAAATCGGCTTGGTCGGCTAACGGGGCTGTTGATGCCGACGGACGATCAGTTCCACATCGGTATGGACAAGGATCGAACGATCAACATGTGCCGCGATCTGGGCGTCCTGCATCCTGAAACGGCTTTGCTGGTGAGAGGCAGCCCAATCGAGGAAGTCGCCGCAAAATTGGGTTATCCCCTGGTGGCAAAGCACAGACGGAACTTCGGCGCGTCCATTGGGGTGCGGGTTGTCGCCAATGAGTCCGAACTGGGCGCTGCAGTTCAAGCGCTGCTTCGGCACACGGGCAAGATCGAAGACCTCATGTTCCAGCGGTTTCTGCCGGGACCCCTGTACGACGCGTGTCTGGTTGCTCGTAGCGGAGAGCTCGCCGGACTCGTTACACAAGCGAGAACGCTGATGTATCCGATCTCTGGCGGTGTCGGCTGCATTCTCGTGACTGTCGACATTCCTCAGTTGACGGAACAGGCCACGCAATTGGTGCGCGACTTGAATTGGACAGGCGCCTGTCAGATCGAATTCAAATGGGATCCTGACGCGAGAGAGTTTTCGCTGATCGAGATCAATCCCAGGTTCTGGGCAACCACCGGTGCGTGGCTGCGCGCCGGCGTGAACTTTCCCGCGCTGGCTGTCGAGCTGGCCATGGGTCGCGATCCAGAGCCGTTCGTCCCCATCGCGCCCAACCTGCGATTCAAATATATGGTTGGCCGCACCCCTCTGGCATTGTGTCAGCTGTGGCGGGCCAAGGGACTCCAGGCGCTTCGCGACCCGGTGCGCTACGCCCGCACCTGGTATGACTTCGACATCGCTGACCCCCTGCCGGACTTGGCCCGTGCCTACGACGAGATCCGCAGTGCGTTGCAGGGTCAGCGCGCGCTGATCGATGAGAGTCTGCCAGCGACGCTCATTCCATCATTGGAGACACCGGTTGCCGCAAGGTCATGCACGGTGAAATGAGTTGAGCATCGAATCGTTCCGGATTTCCGTCAGACGTCACGGCGTCGTTGCCACACTTCGCCGTTTCCTGCTCGGAAGGATGCGGCGCATCATCGATTTCGAGATCTGCCGTGTGGAGATCAACTCGGGCGCACCGTACGACTGGCCGGATGTGGTGGCGTATGAGACGCGGATCGTCGGTGAGAACGAATTCCACGAGCGTTTATGCGACGAGCTTCGCGGTGTTGACTACCGATTGGCGTTCGCGAAAGGGGATGTCTGCGCAGCATCGTTCTCTGGCAGGGAACTCGTGGGCTACACGTTTTATTCTTCGTTGCCAACCCGTGCCCGCGCGGGGCTGGCTTTCTCGTTTCCGAGGCAGAGCTACGTCTACTCCTACGCATCGGCCACCGCGCCGTCGCATCGCGGCAGACGTCTCGAGCAAGACCGATGGAAAGTGGCGCGCCGGGACAGAATCGAAAAAACGGGCGCCGACCCGGGAATCATCTATTACGTGAACATTGGTAATCTCGAGTCGCGCGCAACCGGCAAAGGCGTCCAGCTCACGAGCCCACTCATCGGATACATCGGGTGGGCCTGTGTTGCGGGGCGCCTGTTCTTGTTCCGTTCGCCTGGGTGCCGCAGGGCTGAAACGCACTTCGTTCGATCTGCTAGCTGACCGCTGAGCAATCAAACCGGAAGTCTGGGCTCCTTGCCGCCGCCAGTTACTCCTCACCCACGCCGGTGTCCTTCATCGCGTCGAGTCGGTCCACGTCAATCTCATTCACCGCGTCCTTCAGCTCATCGATATCCGCGGCGTCGCCCGATACCTTGATGGTGAATCGATCCGCAACGACCAATGCATATTCGCCCCTGCCGCCGTTGTCCCATTCCTCGTGAACGAGGCGGCCGCCGCTTTTGTAGGTTTTGTTGAATCCGTTTGCGTTCTGTTCATCGTTCTGCAGAGACGCGAATCCGGCCAGCGCCAACAGACCTTTTGCCGAGCCCGTATCGGTAATCTGGAGTTGCAGCGAGCGGCCGTTGTCGTCGGCGAATGTCGCATCCGCTTGCGAGATTTGCATTCCCATTGCGCCGTTGAGTTCGGCAGAAATATCGGTGCGCGGCAAATCGGCAAGCGACTCGGGTATGAATTCCTTGAGCTGGTCGGGTGACAGCGCCGCGACTTTGCCGCCGCCAAGGACTGCGCCGAGCATGTTTCCCATGGCCTCACTCTGGGCGGACGCATCGCCTGATTCGCGCGCGGCTTCGACCTGCTTGCTCGCCCGCTCCATCTTCTGCGTCCAGTCGTTGAGTTTCCCAACCGGGCTATCCGGGTCGTACTGGATGTCGGCGCTGCCGACTTGACCCGGTGCGCTGCCGCCGGTGATGAAACTGACTGCCACTCCGATGATGAGGCTCAGCACGATCGCGGCAATCAGGGTGACCACCGTATAACCCACGGCCTTATCGGCGGGGCACTGCATCATCGTCGGCAGACCGAGATACAGCAGATAGATGCTATACCCGCCGCCCAGCAAGCCGATCAACGCGCCAATCCATGGAAGGATCTGCGCAAGACCGGCAATCCAAGCGGCGGTAAATGCATACGCCGCGAGCTTCAATGCCTGCAGCAGATTCTTCTGCGCGCCAAAGGTCGGCGCCAACGCATCGACAATCAGCGCAACCAGGTAGACCTGCGCCAGACCCAGCGCGTAGCCAAGCAGCATCCCGGTGAGGCCGGCACCGAACCCGACGCGAATCGTGCCGAGCATCGGCAGATCGATGCCGATCAGACTTCCCTTGATGAAACCGAAAATCGCCGGAATTGCGGCGAGGACGATGATGTAGTTCCGGTAGAGATCCGCCACGGTGGTCGATTCGGCCGCGATGACCGGCCATTCCGAGTTCGGGCTCAGCAGAATTGCTTTGACGCGTTCAATCAACTTGTTGAAATCCATGGCACACGTTCTCCCTGGTTGCAGTTACAAATCATCCACGTGGTTCGATTTGGGAAGCGGATCCGATAGCATTGCAACACCGCACTATCCCCCCTTTCCGTATCTTATGCCGCTTCGCGCGGCGACGGCCATCGAGCTGATTCAAGGCGTCGATCCCGGTGCCAATTCGTCGGCGCTGTGCGGCATCGGGACGACCGGTTGGCGCGGGCCGGACAAATCCCAGACAAGCTCCGAGCAATCGGAGGCGCTGCTCTGGCTACACTGCCTGTGTGGACTGCAAATTCAGTCCGTCCAAAGGTGCAATACGTTATGGAAGTTGATAAGTCTCGCCGGGGGTTTCTGACCAAAGTGGCCTACACGGCGCCGCTGGTCGTTACGCTGAGCGTCATGCCGAGCGTTGCGTCTGCCGGATCCTCGTTCGTCAGCGACGATGGCAAGCAGGCGAAGCAGAGCCATCACCGAAACAACAACAATCGATGGAGTGGCTGGTGAATTAGACCCCGGACTGCCGATCGATGGCATCTCGAGCGCAAGGCGCGCTTCGGCGTTCCAGTCGGGCAAGCAGGGTGCTAGCGATGGGATGATGCCTGCACGATGACAACTGCGCAGGCGCACGATGCCTTTCGAAAACTTTCGACAAGACGTGCATCGTTGGGGACTGCTGAAGTCGTCATACGTACGCATCATGAGACGGCTGCAACGGTGGCTCGGCTTTCGTTTGTTCGTGGTCCACACCCGCCCGCTTGATCCGGATCCACTCCAGCTAGCGCTGCCAGCCGGATGCTCGGTTCGCATCCTGAGCGAGGCGGAGCTGATCGAATTCTCCGTTGATTCGGCGCTGGGTCTTGCGAGCGATTCGATTCGACGAGACAACGCACGCGGTAATCTCTGCTTTGGCTATCTCGAACAGGCTGCGCTCGTGTCATATACCTGGGTTGCAACGAAGGCGACACCGGCAGAAGGCGGGCTGTGGATCCGATTCAGTGAGGGATACCGTTACTCATACCGGGCGCTGACCGTGCCGTCGCATCGCGGTCGCCGTCTCCAACTGCATATCGTGCACGCATCGGACCGATGGCAAGCAGCTCGCGGGTGTCGATACAACATCGACTACATCGACACGCTCAACCTTCCATCCATTGCCGCCGACCGGCGTTATGGCAATCGCCCTGTAGGCTACGCCGGCTACGCCAAATGGTTCGGTCGCATGCGCCTGTTCCGCTCACCGGGTGTCAAAGCAATCGGTTTCGAATTCTTCGTTCCGAGCCCTGGTGAAGCTGAATGATGCGTGATCGACCGCAGTACGCCGTGACGGTGTACCCGGAGTCAAACTCCGACTATGTGTCGCAGTTCTACGCAGGACTGTTTGATCTGCAGGCCACTGGTACCGTGGCGCTTCGATTTGGTCGGTGTCCGCCGCGACAGGATCGATCGACTGACATCCAGGGAATCTTGCGGCTGGATGTGGCGACTGCCGCAGCACCACGACCGATGCGCGTTTGCTTTGACAGCTCTGACTGGCAGGACATCGCGTCGATGGACGATCTCGTAGCCTGCGATGTGTACTTCAAGCGCGGCTATCGTCCCGCGTACATCGAACAACTCGATGCTGCGCTTCGCGACAAAATTTCACCGCTGGGGCTGCATTACGGATGCATGAGTCGCAACGAATTTCTCATCGACAGTTTTTCGCAGGTGCTCGCCCGCCACTCGAACACCGGAGCGTTTTCCCGGACGCCCATCAGGGCAATCGCCCAGTTGTTTGCAAGCCCCGCAAAGAGACTCATGAAACGATACGGATACGCTCGGTTCGAAAATTCGTTGCCCTTCATGGATGCGTTCGAAGTAGCGCCCGATGTGCCGGCGGAGCAACTGATCTTCTATCGCACCCGCGTCTATGGCCCAAAGGATGCGCCCGTTACAAATCGGTCTGGACGATTGGACGAAATCAACAATCTGAGAGTTGGCACAATCCGCGCGCTCAGAAATCAGTTCGGTGATCGATTCGTTGGCGGGTTGAGGCCGTCGCCGTACGCCCGGGAAACCTATCCCGATTGTTTGTTTCCGGACGACCCCGGCTTGCGGGGGCATCTTGAATTGAGCAAGACCTGTCTGATCAACGTGAATACCGCGGGGCTGCATGACTCGACCAGTTGGAAGATGCCGGAGTACATGGCGGGATCGCGATGTATCGTGAGCGAGCCGTTGGTGTACGAGGTGCCGGTGCCCCTGGTGGAGCGAACGCACTATCTCGCTTTTCAAACGCCTGAAGAATGTGTGCGTGCCTGCCAGGAGCTGCTCGACGATCCGGCGCTGGCGGGCGCGATGCGCAAGGCCAACTTTCACTACTACGCACAGCACGTCAGACCCGCACAGCTGATGCTGCATTCGCTGGCAACGGTGTTCAAACTTGATGCGGAACCGCAACTGCTCCGCGAGGACGTCTAATGAGAGCGTTAGTCACAGGCGCGGGCGGCTTCATCGGAAGCCACCTGGTTGAGCGATTGGTTGGCGAAGGCTACTGGGTGCGCGCCGTCGATCTGAAATTCCCCGAGTTCTCGCAGAGCGCAGCAGACGAATTCTGCATCGGAGATCTGCGCGACCAGGCGTTTGTGAAACGCGTAGTGGACCAGCCGTTCGATGAGATCTATCAACTCGCCGCCGATATGGGAGGCGCCGGCTATATCTTCACCGGCGAGCACGACGCCGACGTGTTGCACAACTCCGCGCAGATCAACATCAACATCGCTCACTTCGCTCAGAAAGTCGGCATCGGCAAGCTGTTCTATTCATCATCGGCCTGCATTTACCCCGAGTTCAACCAGACCGATCCGGACAATCCGCAGTGCGCGGAACACTCTGCCTATCCGGCCATGCCGGACAGCGAATACGGCTGGGAAAAGTTGTTCAGCGAACGGCTCTATCTGGCATATCACCGCAACTACGCCATGGATGTTCGCATCGCGCGATTTCACAATATCTTCGGTCCGCGGGGAACATGGCGAGGCGGGCGTGAAAAGGCCCCGGCCGCCATGTGCCGGAAAGTGGCGGAGGCGCCGGAGCGTGGTGAGATAGAGGTGTGGGGTGATGGCAACCAGACGCGTTCGTTTCTCTACATCGATGAGTGTCTCGAGGCAGTGCTTCGTCTCATGCGGTCCGAGTATCGCCAACCGATCAATATCGGGTCCGATGAGATGGTGACGATCAACGGGCTGGCTGAAATGGTGATGGAAATTGCCGGCAAGCAATTGCAGTTGCGACACGTGGAAGGCCCGCTCGGCGTGCGCGGACGCAATTCCGACAACGCGCTCATTGCGCAGCAGTTGGGCTGGCAACCGCGCTACAGCCTGCGTGAGGGATTGCAGCACACCTATGCATGGATCGAGCAACAGATCGCAACGTAGGGCGGGAGTTGTGCCACGTCGGAAGGGGTCGGAGTAACGGCCCGGAGTGTGGGCCGGGTAGCGTGCCGCGTGGTATCCGGGATTGCGAGATTGGAACGAAGGATTCACGCATCGCCTGAGTTATACTCCGGTACGCTACTCCGACCCCGGGCTCTCCAACGCGGTATCCAGGCGAACGAGATGCCGGCGTGCTAATGCATCCATCAGCCGTTCGTAGCGCGCCGCCGTAATCTTCGCTTGCCGCAGTCCCAGTCGCATTCTCGGTTCACGCTCCCATGCGTGCGGACTCGTTATGTGACGGACGAACTGCCCTTTCTGTTCGAGCAAGCAGACGTCGGGCAGAATTGTGATCTGTTGCCGGTATCCATCGGCGCCCTCCCGCAACAAATGCGCATTCAGGCCGTGCTGCTCCCAATCGTGCGACAGGTTGTAGCGCCCGGCATCGACGTTCCACCAGGCGTCCAGCAGCGCTCTGGCGCGCGCCGAGTTGTGCCAGATCATGAAACCGGAATTCGCGTCGACGTACGTCCAGGGGAAATTTGAGAAGACGATCAAGGTGGGCGATTGCGACTGCGTCGGGCTGCCGCTCGACATCTGCAGAAACGCCTCCAGGCTCGTTTGCGAGGCGGCGAAGATGGCATCGGAGTCGATGTAGACGACACGTTCGTAGTTCAGTTCCAAGCCATGACGGAGCGCCAGCAGTTTTCCCCACGCCGGAGCTCTTGCACCCCATTTGACATGACGGCACCACTCGCCCGTGTGGCGAGACGGAGATTCCGTAGCGCGGGTGCCGCGAAGCAGAAGCGCGTCGCGCAGCGCTCTGTACCGATAGCTCACTCGGGTTTGTCGTTCCAACCAGGCCTTCTTGAGGAATGGCGACGCCATTTGCACCGCTCGCATCGCCCAGACATCGCATTCGAAGGCGGTGAGCGCGCGGACTCGCTGCAGTGCCGTGGGTACCGCGTCGTGTGACGCTGCATCACATTGCTTTCCTTCGCTGCCGCCCGGGTCTACCAGGTAATAACTGAAGTCGTATCCGTGTTGTCTCGCGTAACTGAGATTGATCACGCTTGCATGGCTGTAGAACGGCGCTGAGTAAATGTCTGTGTGCACGGGGTGGCGGGTATCCGCCATGAGGATCAGAGTTCTCATGGCGACTCGTTCCGTGGCGGGCGCGTATCAGATGCTTGTAGTGCGACGGACTGGGGATAGACATCCCGGAAAAGGCGTTGAAACGTGGCGCGCTGCTGCGGCCAAGGCACATGCACGATCGCGGGCGTGTGACCTGTGTGCCTGTTCTGAAGCTGGCCCCCCGCTTTTGTA
>JAQBCT010000244.1:0-4248 GCA_032124855.1 Gammaproteobacteria bacterium | reverse complement strand
ACTTGGCGTCCGGGTAGTGGTCCATCAACTCGCGCCAGAAATTGCAGCCTGGGTAGTCGACCATGGCTTGATACCCGCCCAGCAGCGCATCCCAATCCGGTTTGCCCGCGCCGGCATCTACCCACTGCGGGACACTTTCGGGATGCATGAACACCTCGACCATGTGATGGCAGGGTCCGAACCCCAACTGTTCGAGCGCCAATTTCAGTGACATCGTGCCCGTCCGCCCGAGGCCTGTTCCGATTACCTTCAAAACCATGTGTTGTTGCTCCGTGTGAATGTGTCTGTGGAACCGGCCCGAAACCGGAATTCGTAGGAGGGGCTTCAGCCCCGATCTTTGCCCCAGAAATCTGCCACAAGGATCGGGGCTGAAGCCCCTCCTACAGTTGCCAACTGGATTGTTGCGGCACCCTCCTAACTGCGTGCTCGTGCATCGATGCGCTCGAACGCAGCGCGCGCGCGTCGCATGCCTTCCACCGCGCGGGGAAAGCCGCCGTACACCGTCAGCTGCACCATCACCTCTTCGACTTCCTCGCGCGTAACATCGTGATTCAGCGCACCCGGAATATGGATGTCGAGCTCTTCGGCGCGGGCAAGGATGGCGAGGATGGCCACCGTCACGAGGCTGCGGTCGCGCCGCGACAGCTGGGTGCGCGCCCACAGCTCGCCGAAGGCCCAGTCGAATGCGAGTTCACCCACGCCACCTAACGACGCAACGATGTTGGCGCGTGCAATGTCCGGATCTGCCGCGATTCGCCCTGCGAACAGCGTGGCCAGCACGTCAGCCGCGTCGCTCCAGCGCGCGGGATCGTCCTTGGCCTGTGCTTCGCTGCGCTCGCTCTGGCGCTCCACCGCATCGAGTGCGCAAAACACTTCATCGACGATGCGTGCGGCCTGCATCGCCATCGGAAAGCCGGCATAGCCGGCCACCTGCAGCACGACCTCCTCAACCTCCGCGCGCGTGAGGCCGTGATGCAACGCGCCACCCACGTGACTGCGCAGTTCATCGATGGAGCCGATGCTGGCGAGAAAGGTGACCACGATCAGACTGCGATCGCGCCGTGACAGTTGCGGGCGCGACCACAGATTGCCCAGCACATGATCTACAGCGAAGGTTCCCAGTGCTCCGTGGCGGCGAACCATCGCCGTGGCCGCACGTGCCGGATCGTAGCTGCCGCCACCCAGTGTGCGCAGCAGATCGATTCCGTTGGCGCGTCGTTGTGAATGTGTGCTCATTTCATCCCCCGCGTGTCTGCCTAATCGAGCCACCATGCATTGGCTTCGGCCACGAGTGGCGCCACATCGCGTGGCATCAACACGCCCGCTGCCACGGCGCGCTGCGCTGCCGCTTCGAACTTCGTCAGATAGGCTGCCCTGGTGCCGTACAGCGTGCGCAGCTTTTCCGCCGTGAAGGGATGGCTGGAACCGCGCAGATAGGCAAATACATCCTCCGCGAGCGGAATCGCAGTGTTCGTCGCCAATGGCGCTGCGGCCTGCGGCAGGCGAATACCACCCTTGGCGATGCCGTGTTCATCGCGTACCACTTGCGCGGGTTCACCTGCGAATTCCACCTTCGGTTGCACAGGCGGTGGCGTACCTTCTCGCAGCCAGCGCTGCATATGGTGGAACACCGCGTCGTACAGGGTGTTCATAGGGATGCGATTGATCCCCTGCGGCAGTGGCGCTGCGCGCACGCCATCACGAATCAGTTTGTCCTGCCGGTCGCGCGTGCCCTGCTCCGACACGTGACAGGTGCCGGCCGATTCCCAGTAGCGAAACGTATCGCTGTCGTTCTGTCGCACGCCGTAGCACGCGATTGCCTCCAGTTCGGAATTCACCACGAATACCGGCACACCAAGATCGTCGCGCAAAAGATTGCTGCCGCGCAGACGGTTGCTTGCGCTCGCGGCTGGAGCCGCGTTGATGTTCACCACCACGTCGCCCACTTCCAGCGGACTCCCGGACCCGAAATAGATGGCAAGAATGAAGCCATCGAGTGCGCCGGTGAGCGGCTGGATGGCGTTGATGTACGCGCCGAGTCGGCCTGCCGATTGCGACGCGCCTTGTGCCACCACGCGTTGCACGTTGAGCCCGGCCATAGGATCCACGCCTTGCCGGGTCCGGTCCTTGCCAACAGCGCGCGCCCCCTGCGTGAAAATATCATACGAGTAGTCGTCGCTGGGAATAGACAGCGAGCCGTAGCGCTGTGGATCCCACGCAACCAGCCCCTCGGGCTGCGGGGGGAGTCCGACGATGCCCACTTTCTGCGGCGTCAGGCACGCCAGCGCAAAGCCACTTTCGAACAGCTCCTTACTCTCCGCGCCGAACAGATCGTACCCGGCGGTGACGTTGTTCCACGTCAATATCACGGTGCCGTTGAAACGCGCTGCATCGGTGGGCCGGTAAACAAGCATGCGCGTGCGGTACGGCGCCTCACCGGACGCTTCGGCTTGCCAATGGCCGTCGCGGCTGGGCTGAACGCCGCCGGCCAGCCGGTAGCGCGTGGCGGTCCCTTCGAGGAAGTACTCCGCTTCGGTATAACCGAGCGCTGCAACGTCGAGCGAGGCGGCAGCAAATGGCCAGCCCTTGCTGCCTCCTGTAATGGGTCCGGTGACTGTGGGGTGTGCCGGTGCCTGCTTCATTGCGAGTTCCTTTTTTCAACCAACAGAAAATCCTGACCACGAAAGAACGGATTGCTCCCCCATTGCGGCCGCTTGTCGCTCAACCGAAGATCGGGGAACTCCGCCAACAGTCTTTCAAAGGCGACCTTCGCCTCCAACCTGGCCAGTGAAGCGCCAATGCACAGGTGGATGCCGTAGCCGAACGACACCTGATTGACCTTCTCCCGATCGATATCAAACGTATCGGGTTCGGTGTTCGCGCCCGGGTCGCGGTTTGCGCCAGCGATGCTGGTGAAGACGATGTCGCCGCGCTTCAGGCGCTTGCCGTGAAATTCCATATCTTCGAGGACGAAGCGCTGGGTCGCCTGCACCGGTGGCTCGAAACGCAGCATTTCCTCGACGGCGTTGGGGATGCGCTCGGGCGCATCGCGCAGCGTCCGCCAGAGATTGTGCTTCAGCAGCAGAAAAACACCGTTGCTGATCAATCGCGTGGTGGTTTCGTGGCCCGCCACCAGCAACAGCAGGCAGGTGTTGTACAACTCGCGTTCGGTGAGCTTATCGCCTGCTTCCTCGGCCCGAATCAACTGGCCGATGAGATCGTCTCCCGGATTGCCGCGCCGGCTTGCGATGATTTCGCGGAAGTAGTTGATCAGCGCGCGGCTGGCCGCGTTGCCGGTTTCGATCTTCGCGATGTCATTGGTCCCCGTGCCGTCGATCAGGTCTTCCGACCAGGCCTGGAAGCGCGCGTGATCGGATGCGGGCAAACCCATCATTTCGGCAATCACGATCGCTGGCAGCGGCTTCGCCAGCACATCGACGATGTCGAACGCGGCGTCGTTGTCTACGCGGCGCAGACAGTCGTCCACGATCGCGCGAATTCGCGGCTCCAGCGACTGAATGAACTTGTGCAGGAAGCCTTGCGAGGCCAGGCGGCGGATGCGTGAATGATCCGGTGGATCCAGATTCAGCATGCTGGGATTCTCGAAATTCTCGCGACGCTCTGCATCGAGGTTGGGCAGAATCTTCTTCATGCGCTCGGGAAACTTGCGCACATCGGCACTGAAGCGTTTGTCGCGCAACACTTCCTGGAACAGATCGAACTCGGTGACCCACCAGGCTCGCAAAGCGATCGAATAGTGCAGCGGTGCCTTGTTGCGCAGCCGGTTGTAGAACGGATACGGGTCTTGCATCACTGCCGGATCGAAAATGTTCAGGCTGACGCCATGCAGACCCTGCTCGACGACGGACAATCCAGTGACCATCGCCTGGCCCACCTTCAGTTGGATCTTTTGTCGAAGGCGCATCTATTCACCGGCCAGGAAGGGTGTGCGGCAAGCTTAGCAGGCGTCGCGTGGGATCGCGCCCGATCATCCGCCGCACTTCCCTGTGCCGAACCATCGGGCAATACTTCGCCCAGTGAACATTTTCCCAGCTTTGAGACCATGAGCATGTCCATCCGAATCGATCCGGCCACTGGCCTGAAAACTTTCGACACCCGCGCTGCGAAGGCAACCGACCGCATTGCCGGGAAGGGCTACTCAATCATCAACGATGCTTCGCTGAAGACGCTGCCGGAGCTGCCGCCCGGGGCCACTTTCAATGCGCAGGAGCAGGCGAAGTATCGCGA
>JAQBCT010000243.1:0-11970 GCA_032124855.1 Gammaproteobacteria bacterium | reverse complement strand
TCCCATTCGAATGCGGTGCACCAGAACAGGCGGCACTCTCTATCTAGGTCGATCGAGATCGCCTTCCTACCGAGTGCCATTTCCTTTGCCATTACCGCCTGATCCGTGTAGCCAAGCCAGTTCAAGTCGTTCCCCGGTGGGGAGATTCCCAATTTCTGCGCGAGCCGTTTCACCTGGTCCAGCGATCGCCAGACGCCGCGGATTCTAGTGAGAGCGACGTTTGCCCGCAGAAAGATACTCGGACGATAGAGGTTCGCGAGCGCTCCGGCGAAACCAATTACGCTGCCTGCATTCAGATACCGGTAGGGCGAAGACGTCGCTGCTGCGTCGAAGAAACGTCTGTATCGTGCGTACTGATGGCTGTACCCCCGTTCGGCGGAGAACACCACGTCGCACCCAAAGGAGGTAAACGTGTTCAGTACATATGCCGCGTTCTGCTGGTAGAAAGCGTCATACCCGTCCGTCGCGCAAACCACGTCATCGCGATCCAAACAATTCACGGCGTCGAATAGCGCCTGTTGCTTGAACAGGCTGTGGTGGAAGTCCCGCACCATGCGTCCGACGCCGATCGGTTGTGCGTCAATTCCGTTTGCGCGTGCGCTGTCGAGCAGGGGCCGCAGCTTGGCGTCGTAGGCATCAGCCCAGTAGAAGAATCTTATAGGCATCGCTGGGGGCTGCCTGCGACTACGCAGTCATCTCGGTCTGCAAACGAAACTCAACCATAGACAGAGGTCGGTCGAAGGGAAAGCCGAAAGATCTCTCGGGTGACGGGCAAGACTGCCTGTGAGTAGGGGGTCGGAGTAACGTACCGGAGTGTGGGCGGGCAGCGTGTCGCGTAATCTGCGGGGTTGCGAGAAGGGCCGCTTCGACCCGCGCGCGTTAGGGCGAAGAGTTCACGAATCGGCTAAGTCTTGCTCCAGTACGCTACTCCGACCCCTGGTTTCACCCACCGCGTCACCCGCACACACCGATGGCGCCGCACACCTGACAGCGATCGCAGCCATCCACACGCATCAACGCGTTCGCGCCGCATTCTTCGCAACGCCGCGCGGAGTGCACCGTGGTTGCCGCTTCGCGTGCGATCCCTTGCTGCGGATCGCGAATGAGGCCCATCGCAGCCAGCGGAAAACCGGCCTGATCGAGAATCGCGAGCTGCGCGTAGCGGTGGATCATGAGCGTTGCCATATAGGCCACGGTGCTGGGATACACCTGCTTGCGCGCGGTGCCCGGCACCGTGGCAAAAAAGTCGCCCTTTGGTTCGGCGTAGGTGAGCAGCTCGCGCAGTTTTTTGGCGATCCACGCGGGATCGATCACGCGCATATCCAGCGACAGCGCCTGGCATAACCCATCGAGCGCACGCGGATAGACACCCGACAGCCATAGCGCATAGGGTCGACGCTCTGCGTGCAGTTCGCGCGTCATCGACAGTTCCTTCAGGCCCAGCGTGAAATCATCCCCGGTCGCCGGGTTCACGATATCGACCGTCCAGGACAGCGTGCCGTCGACGCCCGTGCGTGGCTCGTCGCGGCTCAGCAGCGCATCGAGCAGCGGCGTCTCTGTGACGTCGGCGAACGCGCCGAGCTGTTCACAGCGATAGTGGATCAGCGTCGCCATTGCAGCGACCAGGCTGGGTACTCGTCGCGGTGTACCGTCTGGCGGCATGGGTAGATCGAACCCCTCGTCTTCTGCAACACAGGTGTTCAGTAATTCCAGCTTGTGCTTGAGCCACCCGCGATCGCGGGCGTACATGTCGTAACTGAGATTGATTGCCAGCGCATTCAATCCGCGCGGCTGCTCGATGCCGTTCACCCACACCTCGAATGGACGCGCGCGACCGGCTTCCTCGAAGTGGCCCACGAACAGCGCAAATTTGCGCCCGTGCGGATGCTTCACCATGTAGCAGTGCGCTGGATTGCCGTCGGCGAACAGCGGCCGGCGCGGCCAGCGCAGGCTGGCCAGGGCAGCCACTTGGGGTGCGGCGAGTTGCAGGCGCCGATCCGCAGTCGACTCACTGGTGACAGCCGCTTCTGTCTCGCTGAGGATCACACCCGTGATTGGATTGGGGCGAAACGTCGCGAGTGATTTCAAGCCCAGATCGAAGGCCTGCTGATACAGGTTGCGAAAATCGTCCATGGGATAGTCGGCCGCGACATTGACGGTTTTTGAGATCGCCGAGTCGACGAACGGCTGCACCATCGCCACCATCTTTGCGTGATCGAGCGCCGCAATTTCCAGTGCGCTGACGAACGCGGCCGGCAGATCACCTGTTCTATGCTGGCTGCGGTAGATCCGGTGCGCGTGATCCTCCACCCGCAGCTCGACGAAACCGCCAGCATCGTTGCGCTTGCGCCGCGCATAGCTCCATGAGAATGCGGGCTCGATGCCGTTGCTTGCATTGTCGGCAAACGCGAGGCTGATGGTGCCCGTGGGTGCGATCGAAACGAGGTGGCTGTTACGGATGCCGACGGTGCGCAGCCGCTCGAGGATTGTCACGGGCAATCGGCGCACGAAATTCGACTGCAGATACCGTTCATCATAGAGCGGAAACGATCCCTTCTCGGCGGCCAGGTCAATCGACGCGAGGTAGGCTGTGTCGCGCAATACCGTGCCGATGCGTTGCGCAAAGGCGCGCCCTTCATCCGTGTCGTAACGAAGCCCCAGCATCACCAGCGCGTCGCCCAGCCCAAGAAAACCCAGCCCGATACGGCGTTTGGCCATCGCTTCGTCGCGTTGAGCAGGCAGCGGCCACGGCGTGCCATCGAGCACATCGTCAAGCATCCGCACACCGATGCGAACGAGCGCCGCAAACGCGCGGTCGTCGAACGAGGCTGCCTCTGAGAACGGCGCGCGCACGCACCGTGTGAGATCGATGCTCCCCAGACAGCAGCAGCCGTAGCGTGGCAGCGGTTGTTCCGCGCAGGGATTGGTTGCCTCGATGCGTTCGCAGTAGTACAGGTTGTTGTCTGCATTGATGCGATCGATGAATACGATGCCAGGTTCGCCATGGTCGTAGGTGGAGCGCATCACCTCATCCCACAATGCCCGCGCCTTGATGCGTTGATAAATCCACGCGCCGTCGGCGCGCTGCGACGTCGTCGCGTTGGCGAGGCGTGGTGACGGGCGCGCGACGTGCACCAGTTCGAATTCTTCATCGGCTGCGAGCGCGCGCATGAAAGCGTCTGTTACGGCGAGGCTCATATTGAAGTTGACGAGTTCGCCCGCGGTGCGTTTGGCGTGCACGAACTCCAGCACGTCAGGATGATCGATGCGCAGGATGCCCATCTGTGCACCGCGCCGCGCGCCGGCCGACTCCACCGTTTCACACGAGCGGTCGAAGACGCGCATATAGGAAACCGGCCCGCTCGCCTCCGACTGTGTGGTGCGCACATAGGCGCCGCGCGGTCGCAGGCGGGAGAAGTCATAACCAACGCCGCCACCGAGGCGCATGGTTTCGGTGGCTTCCTGCAGCGCCAGATAAATGCCGGGATTGCCGTCTGCGTCGCGCTGCGAGATCGAATCTGCAATCGGCTGAACGAAACAATTGATCCAGGTGGATTCGCGCGGGGTTCCCGCGGCGGCATTGATGCGCCCGCCCATGATCATGCCGGCGCAGAGCGCGTCGTAGAACTGCGGCTCCCAGCACGCCGGGTCTGCTTCAACTGCCGCGACGGCGCGCGCCACACGGCGGCGCACCTGTTCAACCGTGGTTTCACCTTCGATGCAGTATTTTTCCTGCAGCGTCAGCGCGGTGATCGGTTGCGGAGCGAGTGGGGGCTGGTTGCGCGCGGCCATGGTTCGCCTCGGCGGGCATTGCGATGGGGCAATGGTGGTTGGTTGTCCAACCGTCGGCAAGGCGCGGGGCGCGCATCCACCGCAGCGATGTCTAGCGTGAATGGGCGAGGATCATATCCGCCGCCTTTTCCGCAATCATGATCGTCGGCGCATTGGTATTGCCGCCGACCAGCGTCGGCATGATGGATGCGTCCACCACGCGCAGGTTTTCGATCCCGCGCACGCGCAGCGTCGCGTCCACCACGGCCATGTCGTCGTGCCCCATCTTGCAGGTGCCCACCGGGTGATAGATCGTCTCGGCGGCGTCACGAATGAACTGTCTGATCTGATCATCCGTTATCGCGTCGCGGCTGGCTTCGAACTCCGCACCGAGAATCGGTTCGAATGCGCGGGTAGAAAATATGCGCCGCGCGATTCTCACGCCTTCCACCAGCACATCCATGTCACGTTCATCCGACAGGTAGTTGGCTTTGATCACCGGCTCCGCGAGCGGATCATTCGAGGCGAGCCGAATCTCGCCCCTGCTGTGGGGTCGCAGCTGGCACACGTGAATGCACGCACCTGGACCTGGCCCTCGCTTGCGGCCATGGTCAATCATAAAGACAGGGATGAAGTGCAGTTGCAGGTCCGGAATCTCCAGATCGGGCCGTGATTTGACGAACCCGCCGGCTTCCAGAGGATTTTCCGTTGCCAACCCATCCTTGAACAGCAGGTACCTGAGAAAGATCCCCGGCAATTTGTAGAGTTGGGTGCTGCCCTCCAGGGTCATCTTCGGATCGGTGATGTGATGTTGCACCACCACATCCAGGTGGTCCTGCAGGTTCTGCCCCACGCCGGGCAGGTGATGCAGACAATCCACCTGCACCTCAGCCAAGGCCTTCTCATCCCCAATTCCCGAAAGCTGCAACAACTGGGGTGATTGCACCGTGCCCGCGCAAATCAGCACCTCTTTGTTCGCCGCTGCGTCGATCCGTTGGCGACCCCGCAGATAGGTGACGCCTACTGCGCGCTTGCCATCGAATGCGACCCTCAGCAAATGCGCCTCGGTCAACACCGTCAGGTTGCGCCTCTCCAGAATCGGGGTCAGGTAGGCGCGGGCGGCACTGCACCGCTGATTCCCGATCTTGGTGACCTGGTAAGGGCCAATGCCCTCCTGTTCGACGCCGTTGAAATCCGGGTTGTACGGGTAACCCGCTTCAACACCCGCCTCAATGAACAGACGGTGCGACGCAATGCTGGCGTTGCTGTCCTTCACGTTGAGCGGCCCGCCGACGCCGTGGTACGCGTCCGCGCCGCGTTCCTGATGCATGGATTTCTTGAAGTACGGCAGCGTCTCGGCGTAACCCCAGCCTTCGTTGCCGAGCTGGCGCCACCGGTCATAGTCCTGGGCGTGGCCACGGACGTAGATCATGCCGTTGATGGAACTGGAACCACCCAACCCCTTGCCCCTCGGCCAATATAGTTTTCGACCTGCGAGTGCTGCTTCGGGCGCGGTATCAAAGCCCCAGTTGTAGGCTTTGCCGGAAATCAACTGGCCAACGCCCGCCGGCATGTGGACAAACGGGCTGGTATCGCGCCGGCCCGCTTCCAGCAGCAGCACCGTGTTGTTTGCATCCGCGGACAATCGATTGGCGAGCACGCAACCCGCCGAACCCGCGCCCACGATGATGTAGTCGTACATAAACTGCCCCGGAGGATTGGAGAACTAAAGCGCGTCTGCGTTTTCTGAGCTGAGTATCGGGGGCACACGGGCCCCGTGGGAATGGGTCGTTGCGCAGACGGCCGCACTCAGGACGGTTTCAGGCTGTCGTAGTAGGGCATGGCAATTTCGTCCTTCGGCGCAGCCGAGTCCACCTTCGTGGCGGGGCGCGCCTGCGTGACACCGAACACTGCATCGATATCGGTGATCACGTTGATGCAGGCCGGCCGGTTGGCGGCGAGTGCTTGCGTCACTGCGCTCCTGACATCCTCGGCCGTGTCGACGTAGCTCCCCCAACAACCGAATCCTTCCGCGACGCGATCGTAGCGGCTGGAGCCGAGCGTCGTTGCCACGAGGCGATTGGCGCCGTACATAGATTGTTGACCATGTACACACATGCCCCATGCCTTGTTGTTCAGCACAATGGTCAGCACCGGCAGATTGTGCCGCACCATCGTGTCGAACTCTTGAATGTTGAGCCCGGCCGCACCGTCGCCGACGATGCAGACGACGCGTTTGTCCGGGTTCGCGATCTGTGCGCCGATGGCAAAGGGCATGCCGATGCCGAGGCAGCCGAGATAGCCATGGCCGCTGAACTGGCCGGGACGCCGCGGCTGCGCGACCAGCTCGACCCATTGCGATGTCTCCCCGCCATCGGCGCAGACGATGGTATCCGGATCGAGCGCCGCCATGATCTCGCGGACCGCGACATACGGATGCACTGCCTGCGCCGTGGTGCTTTTTGCCTGCGCGTATGCCTGTTCGTGCCAGCGACTGGCCGTGTGCGCGCGCTGTGCCCACGCGCTGAAGTCCGGCCAGTGGCGGCTGGTGGCCGCGCGATTGAAAGTGGTGAGCGTTTCGCGGCAGTCGGCGCCGATGCCGATGTCGACGCGTCGCAGGCGGCCGAACTCGCGCGCGTCGACGTCGACCTGAATGAGTTTGCAGTCGGGCGGCAGAATGCGCTCGCTGCGCGTGAACATGCCGAAGCGTGCGCCCAGGAACAGTGCGACATCGGGTCCCGCGTCGTTCATTGCGCCGAGCACGAAGAGATTCGCCAGTGAATGGCCCGACAGTGGGTGATCATGAGGCAACACCCCCAGCGCCTTGTTGTTGGCGAAGACGGGGATTCCCGTCGATTCGGCGAAACGCCGCAGTTCGTCCCCCGCTTTGGAGAACAGCACGCCCCCGCCGGCGACGATGACGGGTCGCCGTGCCCCCGCCAGCAACTCGAGCGCGGTCTCAACCTGGGTGACGGTAGGCGCGGCACCCGTTGCGACATCCGTCTGCGGAATTTCGATGTCTGCATCGATTGGCGTGAACAACACGTCGATCGGGATCTCGAGCAGCACCGGTCCAGGTCGTCCCGCCATCGCTGTGCGTATCGCGTGCGCGGCCAGATGCGGAATCTGATCGGTGCGCGTGACCTGCGCCGCCCATTTGGTGACCGGTTTCGCCATTGCGATCTGATCGATGCCGCCCTGCAGCGGCCACTTCTCTGCGTCGCGCAGCGGCGCCGCGCCGATAATGAACAACACCGGTGAACAATCGACAAACGCCTGCGTGATGGCGGTGAGAATGTTCGTATAGCCCGGCCCCGCAGTTGCGATTGCAACACCAATGCGTCCCGTCTGGCGCGCATAGGCATCGGCCGCGTGGCCGGCCGCCGCCTCATGTCGTGTATCGATGAGCCGCACGCCCTGATCCATGCACGCCTGAAAGATCGGGTCGAGATGGCCGCCGTGCAGCACAAATGCGTGGCGCACACCGGCTTTTGCGAGTGTGCGTACCAGAAGTTCACCGCCATTGGTCATGATCGCCCCCGCATCGATGGGTATGAACACGGACGCTATGCTGATCGGAACGCGGTGGAACTAGGAGGTCTACGTAGCAGAGCTCGCCGCTGTCATGCCGCCTCGGAAATCCGCCGGTGATTGGCCCTGCATACGCTTGAACGCGCGGCGGAAATTTGCCGGGTCGTCATAGCCGAGCAGCGCTGAGATTTCAGTGACAGGAAGCTGCGTCGACGTGAGATACGTGCGCGCCAGTTCCAGCCGCACTTCGTCGATCAACGTGCGGTATGCGGTGCCTTCGGCCTGCAGTCGGCGTCGCAGCGTACGTTCGCTCACGTCGAACTGGTTCGCGATTCGATCGATGGTTGGGAAGCGCCCTGGTGCGCGCAGCAGCTGCTCGCGAATGCGACCGGCCAGACCGCGCCGGTCGCGCATATTCGCGAGCAATTTTTCGCATTGTGCACGACACAGCTCTGCCATCGCCGGTTGCGCGCTGAGTACCGGTGCTGCGAGGTAGCGCCGCGGCATCATCACAGCATTGAACGGCTGATCGAATCGAATGCGTACGCCCGAAACGGCGGCGTACTGATTCGCGTGTCGTGGGCGCGCACCTTCAAACCACAGTTCAGCTTCGCGCACAACCCGTGCGCCCAGCAGTGTGTTTGCTGACACGACCACTGCCACGAGCGTTGCGTCCATATAGAACTGTTGGGGGGTGAGCCCGGCGTCGAGCCGGCAAATGAGCAGGCACCGAGTGCCCTGCAGCACCTGCTCGAAATGAATAGGCGGTGCCGCCAGACCGATGTAGCGGATCAGCCGCTGCAACGCGTGCTCCACGGTCTGGCTGCTCATCAGCGCATAACCAAGAATGCCGTGGCTCGTCAGATCCAGCCGGCCACCGAGTTTGATGCCAAGCGCGGGATCGCCGGTGAGTTGCATCGCGCTTTCGCACAGTTGCGTAAAGTCGGGGAGGTCTCCCTGCGGCCGCGTACGCCGCGCATGGCTCAGCAACGCCTCGCCTGTCACACCCTCAGCGCGAACCACCTCGAGCAGGGCCTCCAGATAGGCCTGCTGATTGTCGATCGGCACTGTTGCCGGCGACTCCGTGTGAATCGTCACTGACCGCTCATGACACCCCGGGTGGCCGAAAGTAACCTACCCATCTCTGGCCCGACAAGTACCATGGAGGCACTCTCGAATCGCTTTGGAGCCATTGTGATGAATACCCCGTTGTCGCGAACGCCGGTCGACGTGGCGATTTCGCCGCGCCATCCCGAGTTCGATCTGTCGGAGTGCCTCGCGCGCGACTGGCATGGCAATGATCCGTTTCGCACCGCGTTCTTCAACGCGCTGTCGCTGACGTTCCCCAAGGGCGAACGGTTCTTCATCGACAGCATCCGCGCATTCCAGGGCGGCATCGACGAACCCAAACTCAGTGCTGAAATTCGTGGCTTCATTGGTCAGGAAGCGATCCACAGCCGGGAGCATGCGCAATTCAACGCAGCGCTGTGTCGCGCGCGCGGTTATGACGAGACGTACATCGACAAGCGCCTGGATGCAGAAACCGCCTGGGCCAATGCCAACCTCGAACCCATCACGCGCCTCGGTGCGACGGTTGCCACCGAGCACCTCACGGCCATCCTCGGCAACGCGCTGCTCACCAGCCCCGCCTGGCTGGATGGCGCAGATCCGCGCATGGCCGCCATGTGGCGCTGGCATGCAATTGAAGAGGTCGAACACAAAGCCGTGGCCTTCGACACATTCATCGCGGCGGGCGGCGATCGCGGCGTGCTGCGCAACATGTTGCGCGTCGAAACCTGGCAGTTGTTCCGGCATGTCTTTGCCGGCATGCGCATGATGCTGCGCGCCGACGGACTGCACCTGAAGCCATCGCTGTGGTGGCACGGCATGAAGTGGTTGTTTGGCAGTTCGGGGATCCTGCGCGCTGTGACGAAGGATTGGCGTGGATTCATGCGCCGCGACTTCCATCCGTGGGATACCGACAATCGGCTGCTGATCGAACAATGGAGCGCAAGCGCCGCCTGATTGCAGTCTCAGGCGCGATATCATCGCGCGATGGATACGCCAGTCGAACACCTGCTGGTCGGCGTTCTAGCCGGCTTGATTGTCCTCACGTGCGTGACCGTGCACTACGAAGCACTTCGTCTGCTCGGCCGGACAGTGGGTGTGCACGCGCATCGCCGCGTCGGTGTCCTGCTCGTGATGCTCGGTCTGCTGGTTGCCCATGCATTGGAGATCTGGGTGTTCGCGCTCGGCTACATGCTGGTCGACTGGGCGCCCGATATGGGATCAATCGCGGGCATTGAGGCACCGGATGTCATCGACTACATGTATCTGTCGGCGATGGTCTATTCCACGGTGGGTTTTGGCGAGATCTATCCGGTGGGTGCGATGCGCATGCTCAGCGCGGCCGAGGCGCTGAGTGGATTGTCCTTGATCACCTGGTCTGCTTCGTTCACGTTCCTGGCGATGCTGAAGTTCTGGCCGGCGGCGCTTTCGCAGCCGGCTGAAGGTGAATCGGACGACTGAGTGGCGGGCGTTCGCGCGGCTCAATCCGCGAGGTAGTACTGCACCGTTGTCACCACGCGAATCTTTTTGAACTGCGGTGAAAAAGGATCGCGATCCTCGATCGAGAACAAGCCCTGCTGCGCATTGCGAATGGCGCCGACACCGCTGCCAGAATCCGTCGCAAATTGCTCAGCCGCGCGCCGCGCGTCCCGGGTGGCCTCGGCAATCATTTCCGGTTTGATGTTTTCGAGGTTGGTGTAGAGGTACTGCGTGCTGAACTCGTAGCTGCGAATCACGGCAACACCCTGCTTCACCAGTTCGCCGCTGCGCTCGATCGCGCCGCGCGCCGCATCGATATCATTGGTGCGCAGCGTGACAGCCACCTCGGCGCTGTAGCGGTCGATCGGACGAGCGGCGTTCATCACGCGCTGCGCCTCGCGGTCCTGCACCCGCGGGGCGGATACGCTGATCGCCTCGGCCGGAAAATCCGCTTCGAGAAATGCGCGGACCTTTGCAATGCCATCGTCCACGCGTTGCTGCAGCGGGCCCAGCTCATCCGCTGTCACCGTGAACACGACTGGCCACAGGGCGAGATTGGCCGGGAGATCCCGCTCCGCCAGGCCGCGCACCGTGACGTAGCGGTCCGCTGAGCGCGCCTTCAATAAGGCGTCACCGATGAAGTAGCCCGCAATGACGATTCCCAGTGCCAGAGCGAGCGCTGCGCGCAGGTTGTTGTTGTCGTTCATTGCGCAATTCGTGTTGGATGAAGATGGTGCGAAGTATACCGATGCCCCTGTTCGCCACGTGCACTGCATCAGCGCATGTGATTGGATACCGCACTCAAACTACATCGAGGCAACGCCGTGCCGCTGCAACCCGGACCGATGCAGGTCGTCCACAATTTCTTCACCAGCAAATCCGAGGTATTCAAAGACCTCGACGCGCTGGATTTGTGGCCCACCACGTACGTTTCCGAGCGTATGCAGGAATTGCCACTGCACTGGCACGATGTAGACAACTGCGGTTATGTGTTGGAAGGCAGCAGTTATGTGCTCAACGACAAGGGCGAACGGATTCCGCTCGGCCCCGGCGACAAATTGATCATTCCGGCCGGGGCATTGCATGCGGAGGGCGAGGTCAGTGAGCGCATGGTCTACATCGTGGGCATTCCGGAAGCGGCCAATCTGTTCGAAAAACTCACCCTGCTCGATCCGAAGGACAGCCCGCTGAAGTCCGCCTGAAGCAGCGATCCGTCCCGCCATCCCGGCAGACCCCATCACCACACAACTAACGAGGGCACTCCCATGACCAATCGCAATGCATACCTTCCCGGGCGCCTGGGCGATCCATCGGCAACGCTTGAGACCGATGCGCGGGCGGACCCCCGCATCGTCGAAGTGCTCAAAGCGTTGGGGGGCTTTGCGCCGGGTCTCGAACCGGTGGGTGCCGGTGCCTCGTACGAGGAGTGTCTGGCGTACTGCCTGGCATTCGAGGAAACCGCGGCTGCCGGTAATGCAATGCTGCTGGCGGCTTTGCCCAAACTCGACACGGTCGAGAAGTACACGCAGACCATCGCGGGTGTCGACGGCAACCCGATCACGTTGTACATCCATCGCCCGAAAGCGATCGCCGGGAAGGTGCCTTGTGTCGTGCATACGCACGGCGGCGGCATGGTCCTGATGACAGCGGCCGATCCAATGTTCGTGCGCTGGCGTGACAGCCTGGCGGATGCCGGCGTGCTGACCATCGGTGTCGAATTTCGTAATGGTGGCGGTCGTCTCGGCAATCATCCCTTCCCGGCCGGACTCAACGATTGTGCCGCCGCCGTGCAGTGGGCGCATACGCAGCGCGATGCACTGGGGATTTCCAGCATAGTGATCTCGGGTGAGTCGGGCGGCGGCAATCTGTGCATCGCAACGACGCTCAAAGCGAACCGCGAGGGCTGGGTCGATCAGATCGACGGTGTCTTCGCGATGTGCCCGTATATCTCTGGCGCTTATGCTGATCCGCCGCCGGCGCTGCTGTCGCTCTACGAAAACGACGGCTACATGCTGAGCGGCGAACAGATGGCGGCTCTGGTGACGGTCTACGATCCCAAAGGCGAGCACCACGCCAATCCGTTGGCGTGGCCGCTCACCGCCCAGCCGGATGATCTGACGG
>JAQBCT010000242.1:0-23009 GCA_032124855.1 Gammaproteobacteria bacterium | reverse complement strand
TGACACCGTGACCAGTTCAGTCCAGGTGTCGGTGTTCTTATCGTAGAGAGAGGTGAAAACATCCAGTGTTGTAGGATCTGTCCAGGCTCGCAGCAAGCGATCATTGTTGGTAGTCGAGGCCTCGAGGTCTACGAAGCTGGGCCGAGGAGCGCAAGATCGACGCGCTGCGCACCAGCGCGAAGCGGCTTGCGACGTGGGGCCGCATTTACGACAACGAAAAGTTCGCCCGGCGCGCCAAGAGCATGGAGAAGCGCGTGGAGCGCCTCGAAGAGGAACGCACGTTCGTCACTGCAGGCTCGCCGCTGGATCTGTCGATTGATCTCGCCGCGGTTCGGTCGAAGGAGGTGGTGCGCGTGGAACGGCTGCGTGTGTCCCCCGACGGTGCGCCCGAGCATCTGCTGTTCGAGATCGATGCGCTGCTGGTGCGTCCCGGTGAACGCGTCGCACTGCTGGGTGCCAACGGCGTTGGCAAATCGACATTCATCCGGCAGCTGATTGGCGCGGCACGCGGCGCGAGCATGCCGGGGATTCAACTGAGTCCCCAGGTGCAGCTGGGCTACTACGATCAGGAACTCGATGAAACGGCCTCCGACGATTCGTTGGTGGACTTTGTCGCTGCGAGAGTGGATGCAAACGACGATCTGGTGCGGCGGCGATTGATCAACGCGGGATTTGCCTACGCCGATCACCACAAGGTGCTGGCACGGATGAGCGGTGGCGAGCGCGCGCGTGCGCTGTTCGTGGTGCTGTCGATGCGTGCACCGAACTTTCTGATTCTCGATGAACCGACCAATCACATCGACATCGAAGGCAAGGAACAACTTGAACAACAACTCATGGCGAGTCGCGCGACGGTGTTGATCACCTCCCACGACCGCCGTTTTCTGGATACGGTCGCACAACGATTTCTGTGGATCTGCGATCGACGACTGATCGAAGTGCACGATCCGGCGGAATTCTACGCGGCGCCTGAGGCGCTGGATGCTCCCTCGACCCGCATCGATCAAGCGCCGGATTTGCCGAGTGGCGATGTGCTGACGCGCATCGTAGAACTGGAAACGCTGCTGGAGGCCGATCGAGCCCGCAAGCCCAAATTCCAGAAGCAGGACGTGCAGCGCCAGTGGCACGAAGAAATCAAACGGCTGTATTCGATGCTGGACTGATCGAGCAAGGCTTTGCTCAAACCTCGTGCAGATCGTCCCAGTCGACCCAGTGGCGCGGACCCGGGCCCTTGATCATGGTGCGACGGATGCGGGGGTAGTGCACCACATCGTCGGGATTGTGCTCGCCCGCCATCAGATAGACGAGGACTTCCTGGAATGGATTCGTCAGCGTATGCGGCGCCGACGGCGCAGTGAATCCCATAAAGTCTCCGGGACCGACTTCGAAGGATTCGTCGCCGATCTCGGCGATGCCGCGCCCCTCGAGTACGTAGAGAAATTCTTCGGACGCATCGTGATAGTGGCACTGCGTGCTTTCGCGGCCGCATTCCAGACGCACCAGGTGCACGCCAAGACGCTGCAGCCCGACCACGTCAGACAGAGTGCGCGTCAGACGCAAAGCGTTTGTGTTGAACTGATGCACGCGCGACTGGATGGGCATGTTGGCAATATCGGAGGCGCGCACCAGGCTTTTGCATTTCGTTGAAGCTGCCATTGATCATCTCCGAAGTGGGTTCAGGGTGGGTTCGTCAAACACGCATCGATGCCATCGAGCAAGGCATCGTTCTGCTGCGGCGTGCCGACAGTGATGCGCAGCTTGTCCGTGAGGCGCGGCAGGGCGAAATAGCGCACGAGAATGCCGCGCTGTTTGAGGGCCTCGTACAGCGCAGCCGCGGTGTGCGGTGCCTCTGGTGCGAGACCGGCCAACACGAAGTTGCTCTGCGAGGCAGGGACGATGAAGCCGCGCGCACGCAGGCCATCACGCAGCCGCCGCCGCTCCGCCCGCACACGCGATGCGTTGTCGGCTGCATAGGTCTGATCTTCAAATGCCGCGCAGGCCAATGTCTGGGCGATTGCATCAATGTTGTAACTGTCGCGGGTTTTCGTGAGCATTGGCGCGATCAGTTCCGCCGCTCCCATGCCGTAGCCGAATCGCAGGCCGGCCAGTGAATGGCCTTTTGACAGTGTGCGCAGCAGCAGCACGTTGTCGAAGGCACGCACCAGGTTGATGGCGTCGTGGCGTAATGCCGGATCCACGAAATCGACGTAGGCCTCATCCACCAGCAGCACGCCTGAGAATTCGTTGGCAATGGTTCCGATCACATCTACGTTGGTCAGTACGCCGGTGGGGGCGTGGGGATTCACGATGCAGGCGAGTCGCGCGCCGGCATCATTGAGGCGCGCGGCGAAATCGCGCGGCAGCGCCCAGGTTTCCGTCAGTGGTACTTCGAGCGCCTGGCAGCCCTGGATATCCGCAAGTACCGGGTAGAGTGAATAGCCAGGGTCGGTTGTACCGAATACATCGCCGGCATCCATGAATGTGGTGAACGCCAGTCGCAGCAACTCATCGCCACCGTTGGTCACGATGATCTGATCCCGCGAAATGCCATGGTGTGTTGCAGCCAGATCGCGGAACCGGTCTGCGGTGGGCTGCGGGTAGCGCCGCAACGACACCGTGTCGAAGTGCTGCAACGCCGCCGCAACGGCCGGACTCGGCGGGTAGGGATTTTCGTTGGTATTGAGCTTGATGACGTCGTCGCCCTCGGGTTGTTCACCCCAGGTATAGCCGTGCATGCGGTGGATGCTGTCGCGTTCGTAGCTCATGGATTGGACTGTGGTTGCCGCCTCACTTCACGCGTCGGTGTTGCAGACTCGGCAGTCGGGTGCGCGCGTCGGCCACCACAGCGACGTCGAGCTCGGCGATGGCCAGCCCGTCGCCTTCGCCGCACTCCGCGATGATGCAGCCCCACGGATCCGCAATCAGCGCGTGCCCATAAGAAGTGCGGCTGCCGTGGTGATGGCCCCACTGTGCCGGTGCCAGCACGTAGGCCTGACATTCGATGGCGCGCGCGCGCAACAGCACGTGCCAGTGGTCCTTGCCCGTGGACAGGGTGAACGCGCTCGGCACCGTCAGGGCCAGCGCGCCTTTGTCCACCAGCTGCTGGTACAGCGCCGGAAAGCGCACGTCGTAGCAGATACTGAGGCCCAGCGGCCCAAAGGGCGTGGGCGTCACCACGATCTCCACACCGGGGATGGTTCGATCGGATTCGTTCAAGCGGGTACCGTCGGCCAGATCGACATCGAACAGATGAATCTTGCGGTACGCATTGACGATGGTGCCCGCAGGGTCGAGATGCACGCAGGTGTTGTACGCACGGCCGGGTTGGTCGGAGCGTTCGTGGAAACCGCCTAGTACCAGGTGCACTGCGAATTCGGATGCCAGTGCCTGACATCTCCGCAGGATCGGCCCATCCCCGGGCAACGATTCGGTGATGGCCTGCTTGCCGGCATCCGGACCAATGTAGGCGAACGCTTCCGGGAGCAGCACGCACTGCGCGCCGCGCCGCGCGGCCCGTTCAATCAGTTGTGCGGCGGAATCCAGATTGGCCGCGACATCCGGGGTCGATCGCATCTGGACAACGGCGGCAAGCATCGAGACCTCCTAGACCTCCGGCTGCGTGCATTCCACGCGATGACCCAGAAATTCCTCGATGGCCGGCAGATTGAATGCATCGTCTTCGGAGATGAAGCTGATCGAAATGCCGGTTGCGCCGGCGCGTCCTGTGCGGCCGATGCGGTGCACATAATCTTCCGGATCCTCGGGCAGATCGAAATTGATCACGTGACTGACGTCATCGACATGAATGCCGCGACCCGCCACATCCGTGGCTACCAGCACCTGGATTTTGCCTTGTTTGAATCGATCCAGCGTGGTCAGCCGCTTGCGCTGCGGCACCTCGCCCGAGAGCATTTCGCAGGACACGTTCTTCTTGCGTAGATACTCGTTCAGATTCCGCGTCGAGTCGCGCCGATTGGCAAATACCATCACCCGCGTGAGTGCCTTCTTCTCGACCATTTCCGCCAGCAGTCGGCCTTTGTTCTGCGCCGACACCAGCCAGAACTTCTGTTCCACCGAATCCACCGCCACGCGTTCTGGTTCGATGGCTACATGTACGGGGTCGAGCGTCCAGGATTTGGCCAGGCGCATCACGTCGTCGTTGAACGTGGCGCTGAAGAACAACGTCTGGCGCTGACGCTTGTGCGGTGTCTTGTAGACGATGCGCCGCACGTCGGGTATGAATCCCATGTCGAGCATCCGATCGGCTTCATCGATGACCAGCACTTCAACCTGACCGAGGTCAATCACGCGGCGATTGATGAAATCCAGCAGACGTCCTGGGGTGGCCACCAGGATATCGACCGGCCCGTGGGTGAGTTGCTCGCGTTGCTTGTTGAAGTCCATGCCGCCGACGACGCTGATGACGACAGAATCGAGATACTTCGCATGATCGCGGCCATCCTGTTCAATCTGAATCGCGAGTTCGCGCGTCGGTGCAAGCACCAGTGCGCGCGGCGTACCGTGGCGATTGGGCGGATTCTTCGGCCGTTCCCAGTGCTGCGCGAGAATGGTGAGCAGAAAAGCGGCTGTTTTTCCGGTGCCCGTCTGCGCCTGCCCGGTGACGTCGTAGTCGGCGAGGCTGTAGGGCAGCACCTCGCTTTGAATGGGCGTGCAGTACTGAAAGCCGAGATCGGCGATGCCATGCATGATCGGTAATGGCAATGCGAAGTCGTGAAAACGATCTCGGTCATCCGTTTCGGGAACGTCGAATTGGTCGAGAGTCCAGTCTGGATCGGTCAATGGTTACTCCGCAGGGATCAATGGACACCGCGCCTGGTGAGGATCTGCTCGATGCTCTCGAGTTCGATACACAGCGTGAGGATATCCGTGGCCGCTTCGACATCGACGAGATTTGGAAACGTCGGCGCGATGCGGATGTTGGTGTCGTTGGGGTCGTGGCCGCCGGGATAGGTTGCGCCGGCCGGTGTCAGCGTGACGCCCGCTGCACGGGCGCGGGCAACCACGCATTTGGCGATACCGGGCAGCGTGTTTAACGAAATAAAGTAGCCCCCTTTGGGGCGCGTCCAGTCCGCGATCTGCAGTGGTGCAAGGGACGCTTCCAGTCGCTCCAGCACTGCATCGAATTTGGGTCGGATCAACGCCGCATGGCGTTGCATATGCGCTTCCAGGCGGCCGTCCAAAAAGCGCGCATGGCGCAGCTGATTGACCTTGTCGGGGCCGATTGTCATGGCGCTCATGGCGTGTTCGAGGGCCGTGATGACGCCTCCACCGCTGGCCAGAAATGCAACACCGGCGCCGGCAAACGTGATCTTCGATGTGGATGCGAACAGCACGGCGTTTTCCATGGTGCCGGCATCCGCGAGCAGCGGCGTGAGGCTGCGCAGGCGCGGTGCAGGAATGACAAGATCGTGCACCGCGTAGGCGTTGTCCCACATCACGAGAAAATTCGGGCCCGCCTGCCGGGGGAGTGTGGCGATGCGCGCGGTCACGGCATCGGAATAGACGCAGCCCGTCGGATTGGAATACTTCGGCACACACCAGATGCCCTTGATCAGCGGATCGCGTGAGACGTGATGTTCCACTGCATCCATGTCGGGGCCCGCATCGTTCATCGGCACCGCGATCATTTCGATGCCCAGGGCGTCACAAATGGTGAAATGCCGGTCGTAGCCCGGCACGGGACACAGAAATTTGATGCGTCCGCCAGCCGCTGCGGCCGCCTCGCACCACGCGCTGCCAGCACCCCACAAGCCGGTTCGAAGCGCAGTATCCAGCACGAGATGCATGAGGCTCAGGCTCGAGTTGCCACCGGCGATTACACACTCGGGTGGCGCATCGAGCAGTTCACCGCCCAGCGCACGCGCTTCGGGGATGCCCAGCAGCGATCCGTAGTTGCGTGCGTCGCTGCCATCGGCCAGGCGATAGTCGGCGCCGAGAATGCCGTCCAACTCGTTTGACAGGGCCAGTTGATCGCTGGCCGGCTTACCGCGTGTGAGGTCGAGTTTGAGACCTTGGGCCTGGAGTTGATCCAGGCGCGCCTCGAGTTCGCACGCGCGTTCGCGCAGCCGTTCGGACGTGTGCTGCAACAGCGGCTGAGTCATGTCGTCAGTCCGCACAGCTCGTCGAAACCAAGCATGAGATTGAGATTCTGGATGGCTGCGCCAGCAGCACCCTTGCCGAGATTGTCGTAGCGGGTAACGAGCAATGTGTGGGTGTCGCTGCCGAAAACCATCATGTCGATGCGGTTGGTGTCGTTCGCCGCCTCGGGAGAAAGGTAGCCCTGCTCCAGCGCATCGGCCGCGCCGAGTGGCAGGACATTGACGCACGGTTCGGCTGCGTAGCGCTGCACGAGTGTCGCATGTACCTCTGAGGCACCCGCGCCATCGGCGATCCATGCATTGGCGAGCGGCACATGTACCAGCATGCCCTTGTAGTAGTGACCCACGCTCGGCGTAAACAGCGGCCGCTGCGCGCACAGCGAATATTGATGCATCTCCGGGACATGCTTGTGCTCGAGCGTCAGGCCATACGTCTTGGTCGGCTGCACGCCGGATCCGCCGCGCGCTTCGCATTGCCGATAGGCATCGATCATCGTCCGGCCGCCACCCGAATAGCCGGAAACCGCGTGCACAGACAGGGGTTGGGTGTGCAGCAGCAGGCCGGCTTCGAGCAGCGGGCGCACCGAGAGAATGAATCCTGTGGGATAACAGCCGGGGTTGCTGACACGATGTGCACCGGCAATGGCGCTTCGCTGACCCGGCGCGAGTTCGGCCATGCCATATACCCAGTCCGGCGCGACACGATGCGCGCTGCTCGCATCCAGCACCTTGGTGGCGGGATTGGTGAGCAACGTCACCGCTTCCCGGGCGGCGTCGTCGGGCAGGCAAAGCAGTACCAGATCGGCCTCATTGAGCAACTGCCTGCGGCGCGCTGGATCCTTGCGCTGGGCATCGTCGATTTCCAGCAACGCGATATCACGCCGCGCGCGCAGCCTCGCAGCGATCTCGAGACCTGTGGTCCCGGCTTGACCGTCGATGAATACCCGTTGCATACGCCCCATGGCCCCGCAAGAAAACTGCGTATGTTAACTATTCGCAGCGGCCCCCGGAAGCAGCGATGTGCGTGCGTAAAACGGCACGGCAGCGCCCGGGAGCCCGAATTGGACTCAGGTAATCCGGCGCCAGGCCTGCTGCACCAATGCCCAGCCGACAACAAGAAAACCGAGGGGTAAGAGCAACGTCTCGATGATGTACACCACAATCAGGTTCACCACCTCTTCGACCGCCGTCTCGGCTTCCTGCTTGAGATTGCTCAGGCGCCGTTCGATATCCAGAGCCTGGCGCTGGTCATCGATGAACTGATTCAGGCGATCCAGGATCGAGTCGGGCGTACTTGCCGGTGCGGCGGTGGACGTGGTGGACGATTCGATGTTGGTGCTGGTCTGGGACAGGTAAGCCACCGATGCGGTCTCGCGCGGTGTCAGAAAGTGTTCGTTGACGTATCCGGTGGCCAGTGTTGCTGCTGCGATGGCGAAGCGCAGGAAAATGAGTGAGGCCGTCAGGCGCAGCACCACGGGGCGCGCATTCGCAAAGCGCTGAGGCGTCCACCACAACAGCACCAGGCTGAACGCGATAGCCACCGACACCACACCATTGACCAGCGGCGTCGCAAACATCTGCCCCAGCATGATCTGCAGGCCAAGTGACGTAGCCGCCAGCAACGTCAAGGTTGAAAACTGCTCAACGAGATCGTTCAGTGGATCGAGAATTTCGCCAGGTGCAAGTACCACCCCCACACCGGCGGGTTGAAATGCGAGTTCGGTGCCCTGTGCGACGGAGATGATGCCGTTGAGTGTGCGGGTGAGTGCGTAGGTCACGAGCGCGCGCTGCAGCGCCGCCTGTGTGCGGTTGGTCGCCGCGGCATCCAACTCGCCCCACCAGGCCAGCACAAGTGTTGCGATCAGAACGATAGAGGTGACGGTTGCCGCGCCGCGTCCGAACGAGGGCGTCACGATGCGGATTGTTTGCGCTGGGCGATGAACAGGCTTTCCAGCTTTTCCGTCACCACGTTACGGATGTTGGTGCGGTCCAGTTCCGAGCGTTGCGAGAGTTCACCCAGCTTGACGCGGTGCAGGTGCAGCACTGGCCAGGATTCCTCGAAGCCGCGCAGGTCGCCCTTGGCCAGGACCGGCAGAAATGGATCGTCCGCTGCGCGGTTGCGCATGATTGTGCGCATGCCGGCCTCGAATGGGATACGACGCTCCCCCAGCGTGCGATCTTTCTTCACGTTGGCCAGGTACAAGCCAACTTCGCCAATCAATTCGCCGGGGATGATGTACAGGCCGGTCATGATCACGGCTTCCACGACCACGCCGTTGAATGTGTCATGAAACGCGGCCGGGTCGGGCAGGATCACCATGCGGCGGTGATGCTCGCGCGGGAAAAAGATGTTGTAGGTGCTGTAGAGCTGTTCCACCGATGCCGAGTAGACGCACAAGGTCGTCTCGAACTGCATGATGAAATCCACCGCCCGATCGCGATCGATGGCCTCGCCGAGATCCCACGCCAGGTCGGGGTTGTCTGGCAGTGCGGTGGTGTCCATGTCCGAGCCCCTGCGCCGTGCGCCGCGATGGCGCGCTATTGTACGTGACTGAATCGTGCGCGACTAAGCTTTGTCGATGCACCACATCAGGCAGGGCCGAGCGTCGCCGTCAGCCAGTGGGAGATGTCGTTGATCTCTTCCAGGCACACCGAATGGCCCATCGCATACTCGTGCCACTCGACGGAATAGTTGAGCGCGCGCAGCGCTTCACGCGATGTCACGGCGCGCGTAATCGGAATCATCGGGTCCATCAGGCCGTGGGCCATGAATATTGGAATGGCGGTGTTCGCAAGCGAGAGATGATCGACCAGGTGTTCCGGGTCGTGCAGGTAGGTCGATAACGCCATGACGCCGCCAAGTGGCTCGCCCATGCGCAGCGCGAGATGCAGTGCGATGACACCGCCCTGGGAGAATCCGGCCAGCACGATGCGCCGAGTGGAAATGCCCATCTTGCGTTGTTCCTCGACAATCGCCTCGATGGATTGGGCCGACGCACGAATATCGGCTTCGCCGGCCAACGGTGCGCGCATGTCGATGTCATACCACGCGCGCATTTCGGCGCCGCCGTTGATGGTGACCGCTCTCACGGGTGCGTGAGGGAATATGAACCGGATGGACGCGTCATTCGGCAGATGCAGTTCGGGCACGATCGGCTCGAAGTCGTGGCCGTCGGCGCCAAGGCCATGCAGCCAGATCACGGCCGCGTCGGGTTTTGGTGCGGTTTCGAGAACGATTCGTTCGAGCGTCATGAGGGATCTGCTGGCTTGCAACCCCGCCGAGTTCAGCAGCGTATGCGTGCGAATGCAATCCCGGGAGTGGCAATGGATAATGTGCGCCACTCAATGGCCCGGGTAGCGCGTTGGAAGTCATCGAAGATCGTCCGTCGAGTCGCAAGCTCGGCAGTCTGAAGGTGGCACTGCGCTATCTCGCGCCGTACCGCGCTCAAGTGGTGGGTGCGTCATTGGCCCTGATCGTCACTGCATCCGTGACGTTGTCGATTGGCCAGGGCATCCGCTACGTCATCGACGCGGGTTTCACGACGGGCCGCCCCGGCATGCTGGGTCAATCCCTCGAAGTATTCGCGGTGCTGGTGATCCTGCTGAGCCTGGGGACCTACGCGCGCTACTACCTGGTGTCCTGGATCGGCGAACGCGTCAGCGCCGATCTGCGTCGCGCGGTTTTCGATCATCTCATTCAACTGCACCCAGGTTTCTTCGAGGTGAATCTGCCAACGGAGATTCAGTCGCGTGTCACCACGGATACGATGCTGCTGCAGACCGTAATCGGCTCGTCTGTGTCCATTGCGCTGCGCAATCTGCTGATGTTCGTCGGCGGCGTTGCGCTGCTGGTGGCGAGCAACCCGAAGCTGTCGTTGATCGTATTCGGCGTAGCACCGGTTGTGATTGCCCCCATCGTGCTCTTTGGCCGAAGCGTGCGATCGCTGTCGCGGTCGAGCCAGGATGAACTGGCGAGGGTGGGCAGCTATGTCGGCGAAGCCTTCCGTCAGATCAAGACCGTGCAGGCATTCGGCCACGAGCCACTCGATGTCGATGCATTCCGCGCCCATGTCGAAAGCGCATTTGACGTTGCCGTGCGCCGCATCCGTCAACGTGCCTGGTTGGTCGCACTGGTCATGCTGCTGGTCCTGACCGCCATTGCCATCATGGTCTGGGTGGGCGGTCAGGATGTCATCAGCGGACACACCAGCGCCGGGGAGCTGGCCGCGTTCATCTTTTACGCGTTCATCGTGGCGGGTGCGGTCGGCTCCATCAGCGAAGTGGTCAGCGATCTGCAGCGCGCAGCCGGCGCAACCGAACGACTCGTCGAACTTCTGGCGGCCCGAAGCCCGCTCCGCCAGCCCGCAGCGTCGGTGGCCATCGCATCCAGTGGCTGCGCCAATCTGAAATTCGACAGCGTGGCTTTCGCGTATCCGCTGCGACCCTCTGTCGAAGTGCTGCGTCATGTCTCGTTTGAGGTTCCCGCTGGTGCGACGGTCGCCCTGGTCGGTCCGTCCGGTGCGGGAAAGACCACGCTGTTCGATCTCGCGTTGCGGTTCTACGATCCCAGCGATGGGCGCATTCTGCTGGACGGCATTGATCTGCGGCGCTGTACGTTGCACGAGCTGCGCCGACAGATGGCGCTGGTGCCGCAGGACCCCGTCCTGTTTGCCGGAACAGTCCTCGACAACATTCGTTACGGCGATGTCCACGCATCCAAGGTGGCGGTGGACGCGGCATTGACTGCGGCAGGAGCGGCGAGTTTCGTTGATGCCTTCCCGGATGGTGTGGCCACGCGCGTCGGTGAAGGTGGCGTTGGGTTGTCGGGCGGGCAGCGGCAACGACTGGCGATTGCACGCGCACTGCTCACCAGGCCGCGACTGCTGTTGCTTGACGAGGCGACCAGCGCCCTGGATGCACAAAGCGAAGAAGCCATTCGTCAGACATTGCGTGACTTGCATGGGCATACCACTGTGCTGATCATTGCCCATCGACTCTCAACGGTTGTGGCGGCTGATCGAATCGTCGTGATTGATGCGGGTCGCGTCGTGGCGCAAGGCCGCCATGACGAATTGCTGAACGCGAGTCCGCTGTATCGCGAGTTCGCGGAGATTCAGCTGGCGGGCAATGAGCCGCGTCACGTCACGCCTCCGGCGGCAGAGGTTGTTGCGCCGCGCCGCTGACACAATTGAACTGTCGCATCTTTGATATCAGCGGCGGCGCTCAACGGCAAACGTGGCGTCGAATGCGGTGCGCGCGGCGGCCACAGACGGTTCCCTTAAGCCGCAAAAAGGGTAGACTAGCGGCCTGCATTTTTTTAACTGGAGCGCCACGTGGGACCGCTGAATGGCCTGCGGATCATCGAGTTGGCGGGAATCGGTCCGGGACCCTTCTGCGGCATGATGTTGTCGGACATGGGTGCCGAAGTGATTCGTGTCGATCGCCTGAGCAACGCAACGAATCGTTCGAAAGACGTGCTCGCACGCAATCGCCGCTCCATCGGTGTCGATCTCAAACAGCAGGCCGGCATTGAAGTAGTGCTGCGCTTGTGTCAGTCCTCAGCCGGACTATTCGAGGGATTTCGTCCCGGCGTAACCGAGCGGTTGGGACTGGGTCCCGATGAGTGCATGCAACGCAACGGCAAGCTGGTGTACGGGCGCATGACCGGCTGGGGCCAGGACGGACCACTCGCGCAAGCAGCTGGGCACGACATCAATTACATTGGCTTGGCCGGCGCGCTGCACGCGATCGGCCGCCCCGGTGAACGTCCAGTGCCGCCCCTCAATCTGGTCGGCGACTTCGGTGGTGGTGGCATGCTGCTGGCGTTCGGCATGGTGTGCGGATTGCTCGAGGCGGAGCGTTCCGGGAAGGGGCAGGTCATCGATGCGGCGATGGTCGATGGTGCTGCTGCACTGATGGCCATGTTCTTCACCTTTCGCGCCACCGGCGGATTCACCGACAAGCGCGGCACCAATCTGCTCGACGGCGGCGCGCATTTCTACGATACCTACGAAACCAGTGATGCCCGGCATATCTGTATTGGTTCCATCGAACCGCAGTTTTATGCCTTGCTTGTGGAAAAGGCTGGTCTGGATGCGCAGCGATTCAAGCCCCAGATGGATCCGCGACAATGGCCCGCACTGAAAGAAGAGCTGGCTGCGGTATTCAAGCGCAAGACCCAGGCCGAGTGGGTCGCCATCATGGAAGGCACGGATGTGTGTTTTGCACCCGTGCTGTCCATTTTCGAAGCGCCGGACCATCCGCATAACCGTGCCCGCGGCACGTTCGTGAATATCGATGGTGTGGTGCAACCTGCGCCAGCGCCTCGATTCAGTCGGACGAAGGCGGAGATTTCACACGGTGCGCGTCGTCCAGGCGAGGATACGGACGCGGTATTGAGGGACTGCGGGTTCTCCGCACAAGAGATCAAGGCGCTGCAGGCATCGAATGTGGTCGCTGCGGCATAACATTGAATGCAACCACGTACATGACGAGGTAACGCAATGAGCGTCGAATTACTGGATACCCCACGGTTTCACGGCTTTCGCGTGCGCCGGCAGATCAACGGCAAGACCTATCAGGAATATTTTTCCCTGAAGGAAGATGGCAAGCGCATTCGCGGCGCCAAGCGCGCGGCCATCAAGAAGCAAGCCGATGTGCGCGACGCGGAGCTCGCCAAGCAGCAACACGGCGCGAAGGAAAAGGCCGCGCGTGAAGTCTATATGGACAGCAAAGGTCGTGTGCGCGGCATTCTGTTCCGAATGAAAACGGAGAAAAGCGGCACGAAGACGCCGGTATTTCAGATTGGCATCATGTCGACGCTGGAATCGAAAATCGTCAACACCACCGTATCGATCAACCTGCATGGTCTGAATGGCGCTTGGAACAAGGCCGTCGACTTTTATGCCAAGCACAAGAAGATCAATCGCCGATCGGGTTCCTACAACCAGTTGACGAAGGCGCGGCCATCCAACGCCGATCTGCAGAAGCTGATGAAGAGCAAACCTCGGCGCCGCTGACAGGTGCTGTGCGGCCCGCGCATCTGTCGCGGTGAGCCGACGCACAGGCAATGAGTTACGCCGACGAATTCCGCCGCTCCATTGAAGACCCCGTAGCGTTTTGGCGCGAGCAGGCGGGCGCCATTGCATGGTTCGAATTCCCGCACACCATTCTCGACACGGATACCAACGGCACAGCGCGCTGGTACCAGGGTGGGCGACTCAATACCTGTTGGCTGGCACTGGATCGACACATCGAAGACGGCCGTGGCGATACCACGGCGTTGATCTACGACTCTCCGGTCACCGACACGATCAGAAGCTATAGCTACAGCGAATTACGCGACTGGGTGTCGCGCGTGGCGGGTGGTTTGGTCGGCCTCGGTGTGACCAAGGGCGATCGCGTCATCATCTATATGCCGATGGTCCCCGAGGCCGCGGTGGCAATGCTCGCTTGCGCCCGCATCGGCGCGGTGCATTCAGTGGTGTTTGGCGGCTTTGCCGCACCGGAACTCGCGCTGCGCATCGACGATGCGACCCCCAAGGTGGTGCTGTCCGCTTCCTGCGGCATCGAATTCAGCAATGTCATCGCCTACAAACCGTTGCTCGACGAAGCGATTCGGCTGGCGCAGCACAAGCCGGATGCGTGCGTCATTCTTGCGCGCGAGCAGGTGCACGCCGAATTGATTGCGCCCCGCGATCTGGATTGGGCCGGCTGGGAGGCTGCCGCCAAGCCCGCGGATGCAGTGCCCGTGGATGCAACTGATCCGCTCTACATCCTCTATACGTCGGGCACCACCGGCAAGCCGAAGGGCGTCGTGCGCGACAACGGCGGCCATGCCGTGGCGTTGAACTACAGCATGGCGGCCGTGTACGACATGGCGCCAGGCGAGGTGTTCTGGGCGGCGTCGGATGTCGGTTGGGTAGTCGGGCATTCGTATATTGTTTACGGGCCGCTGATACGTGGTTGCGCCACCGTGCTTTACGAAGGCAAGCCGGTGCGAACGCCCGATGCCGGCGCATTCTGGCGGGTCATTGCGCAACACAAGGTCAAAGCCTTCTTCGTCGCGCCGACGGCGTTTCGTGCCATCAAGAAAGAGGATCCAAAGGCGCTATTGAAGGCGCAATACGACGTCAGCTGCCTGCAATATCTCTTCGTCGCCGGCGAACGGCTCGATCCACCCACCTATCACTGGCTGAAGGAAACATTGCCGATACCCGTGATCGACCACTGGTGGCAAACCGAGACCGGCTGGCCGATGTGCGCGAATCCGGCCGGGTTGGAATTGTTGCCAACCAAACCGGGTTCTCCCACGGTGCCTGTACCTGGCTACGATCTGCGCATTCTCGACGACGATGGCGCGCCGGTAGGCGCGAACGTCGAAGGCAATGTGGTGGTGAAGGGCCCGCTGCCACCCGGTGCATTGCCCACGGTGTGGGGCGATCACGCGCGCTATGTCGAAGCTTACTGGTCGCGCTTTCCCGGCTTTTATCTGACAGGTGATGGCGGCTATCTCGACGAGGATGGCTACCTGTATGTGATGGGACGCGTGGACGATGTCATCAATGTCGCGGGGCATCGCCTGTCGACCGGAGAGATGGAAGAAGTGGTGGCATCGCACCCCGCCGTTGCCGAATGTGCTGTCGTGGGCATCGAGGATGCGGATAAGGGTCAGGTGCCGCTGGGACTGCTGCTGCTCAAAGACGGTGTGAACATTGATCACGCCACGCTGCAGACGGAGCTCGTCGCGATGGTTCGCCAGGCCATCGGCGCGTTCGCCAACTTCAAACGCGCCGTGGTCGTGAAGCGATTGCCCAAGACCCGTTCAGGAAAAATCCTGCGCCAGGTACTGCGCAAAATGATCGACAAGCGCGCCTATACGATTCCATCGACGATTGATGATCCTCAGATCCTGACTGAGATCGAAGCCGTGCTGCGTCAGCAACGGATCATGGATTGAGCACGCTCATCGAGCACGGCACGTTGCCGCAGGCCTACGCGTTGTACAGCGCCATCCCGGAATTCGCGCCGCACGCAACGCTCAGCTTCGATGCGTTCGGGCGGCGTCTGAACGAAGCGTCAGCCGTCGTTCTGATCGCCAGGGAGAACGCGGAGGCCGTGGGCTTCAAAGTAGGCTACGACCGGTATCGCGATGGCAGCTTCTACAGCTGGATGGGCGGCGTGGTGCCTGCATTTCGGGGCCAGCATATTGCCGAGCTTTTGCTGGCACAGCAGGAGGCTGCGGTGCGCGAGGCCGGTTATCGACGCATTTACGTGAAGACGCGCAATCGCTTCGCGGCGATGCGCGCGCTGCTGGCCCGGAGCGGCTATCAGATTGTCGCTGTGGATGTGGCCGACGCGGCAAGTACTGCCGATCTGCGACTGACCCACGTCAAGGCGTTGTGATTCCGCTGCCGCGTGGCAGCAGTTTCAGCAGCGCCCAGCTCGTAACGAATCCACCGATCGCGAAAACCACCTCGAAAATCCCGAACAGATGTCCCGCCGGGGTATGCCATTGCCAGATGCCGTGCGCGAAGTACATGGGCATGATCAGGCATAGCCACAGGGGCCCGCGCGCGCCCGTGCGCAGCACCACGGGTATCAGCACCAGCAACGGCAGTGTCTGCGCGACGAATACGGCCACGGTTGCGGCGGTGGATGCCAGCGGTTCAACGAAGAAGCGCTGCAGGCCGAGCAGCGCGAATAATGATCCCAGCCACAGCAGCAATGTGAATTGCAGGGCGATCATCGTGCGATTCATCGCGCCACCAGTTTTTCCGAGATCTCGGCCAACCGTTTTCCAAGGGCGCGCGCCAGCTCACGCTCCAGCGGATCGAGTGCGCTCGATGCATTCGCGCCTGAGACATGCGATGCCCCGTAGGGTGTCCCGCCGCGCGTGGTTTGATTGAGCGCGCGCTCGGTATAGGGCAGGCCGACCAGAATCATGCCGTGGTGCAGCAGCGGCAGGCACATGGTGAGCAGCGTGGACTCCTGGCCGCCGTGCTGGCTGCCGGTTGAGGTGAAAACCGCCGCGGGTTTACCCGCGAGCGCACCGTTCAGCCACAGATCGCCGGTGCCGTCGAGAAAGTGTTTCAGCGGTGCAGCCATATTGCCGAAGCGGGTGGGTGAGCCTAATGCGAGCGCAGCGCAGCCGGCCAAATCGTCTTTGCTGCAATACACGGCACCGTCGCTGGGCACGGGTGGTGCGGTGCGCTCAATGGCGGTGACCACCGGCGGGACAGTGCGCAGGCGCGCCTCGAATCGCCCATGACCCGTGACGCCCAGTGCGAGCTGCTGCGCCAGCGCGGCTGTCGATCCCTGGCGGCTGTAGTAGAGAACGAGAATGTAGTCAGACACGGCGGCTCGATTGCATTGGCAGGACTGGGTCGCAAATTCTCGGCTTTGCCCATCCGCAGGCGACCCTATAATGCAGCTGGTTTTGGCATTGTAGCGCAGAGGCAATGATTTCCCGTCTGATCGCTCGTGTGCGCTGGTTCTTCGAGCAGATCGTCGCGCAGTTCCGCGCGCACGGACTGCTCAACAGCGCGGCCGCGCTGACCTATACGACACTGTTCGCCGTGGTACCACTGATGACGGTGTCGTACACCATCCTGTCCGTATTTCCGAGTTTCACCGCCTTGGGTGCCGAAATTCAGGCCTTTGTCTTCGAGAATTTCATTCCCACCGGTGGGGCGGTGGTGCAGCAGAATCTGAACGACTTCGCCTATCAGGCCCGTCAGCTGACGGTAGCCGGCTTCGCAATTCTGTTAGTCACCGCCTACATGATGCTGATGACCATCGAACAGGCCTTCAATGAAATCTGGCAGGTAACGGAGGCGCGGCGCGGACTGCAGCGTTTCGTCACTTACTGGGCCGTGTTGACGTGCGGTCCTCCGCTGCTGGTTGCGGGGTTGCTGGTGAGTTCCTACCTGATCTCGCTGCCGCTGATGTCGGATCTGGATTCAGTGGGTATGCGCCAATCGTTGCTTGCCTACCTGCCGCCGCTGCTGAGTACGCTGGGTTTCACTGTGCTGTTCTTTGCAGTACCGAACTGTCGCGTGCGATTCCGTCACGCGCTCCTTGGTGGGTTGCTGACCATGGTGTTCTTCGAGGGCGCGAAACGACTGTTCACGGCTATCGTTGTCAATCTCAACATGCAATTGATTTATGGCACGTTCGCGGCAGTGCCGTTGTTTCTGACCTGGCTATACCTGGTTTGGATGCTCGTGCTGTCGGGTGCCATCGTCGTGCGCACGCTGGCGCTGGAGCGCAACGACGTGGTCAGCGACGGCGCACCCATGCTGGTGCAGTGCGTCCGTGTGCTGGCGTATCTGCAGGGCGCGCATCGTGCGGGGCGAAGTGTGCAGCAGGCAGATCTGGATGGTGCCGTGCCGATGTCGTCGGAGGAACGCGGCAATGCCTACGCGGTACTCGCGGAACTCAAACTCGTCACCCACCTCGATTCCGGGCAGATGGTGCTGGGCCGCGATCTGCGTTGCGTGCCCTTGCTCGAGCTCTACCAGCGTTTGCCTGCTGGAGTTGTCAGTGAACGGCTGCAAGGGTTCGACGATCTGCCGAAGCTGATGGCGCCGTTGCGCGAATGTGCCGAATTCGGCACGCAGCATCTGGCGATCGACCTCGACGCGGTGGTCTCCGACGATCCGGCGCAGCCCCGTGCTGACGCGTAGCGTACTGGCGGTCTTGCTGCTCGGGCTGGTGTGCTGCGCGCCGCCCCCGGATTTCAGCTACGCCGACGGCACAGCGGGACGCTACGGCGACTGGGACGGCCGCTGGGTGCTGATCAACTACTGGGCCGAATGGTGTGCACCGTGTCGCGAAGAAATTCCGCAGCTCAATGATCTCAACGCCGCGATCGACGGCCAGGGTGTGCGCGTGGTGGGCATCAACTACGATGGCTTGCGAGGCGAAGCACTGCTCGCCTTGATCGCAAAATTGGGCGTCGAATTCCCTGTGATGGAGACGGATCCGCGCAGCCATTTCGGCTACGCACTGCCTTCAGTACTGCCTACGACTGTGGTCATCAATCCAAAGGGAGCGGTGGTTGCAACTCTGGTGGGTCCACAGACGCGCGTGGGTCTGGAGGCACAGCTCGGGATCAGCGTCGCTTTGTGATCGGCGCGCAGGCGGCTAAGGAGTAGCTCAGGCAACCGGCCTGCAGCGTTGGCAGTTGATCGTTGGATTGCGTCTGCCAGCGCGCCCTATAGGCGTAGACCACGAGCTCGGGATAATCCAGACGCCCGCGACTGCCGTTGTAACGCGCCAACGCATCGATGAGATCTCCGCGTGTAACGCTCAGGTAGTGCGCGAGGATCGTCGTGCCGTAGCGGATATTGGTTTCGATCTCCGTGAGATTATCCTGTGGTCGACCAATCTCATTACGCCAGAACGGCATCACCTGCATCAGCCCCTGGGCGCCCACGCGCGAAACGGCGTAGCGATTGAATGCGCTTTCGATCTGCATCACTGCCAGCACGAGATCGGGATCCAGTTGCTGGCGGTTCGATTCGCGGTAGATCGACTTGAGCATTGTGGTGCGTTCGGACTCATCGTCTACATATCGGGCGAGCTTGGGTACTGAACTCAGCAGCCATACCTGCGCATCGAAATGGTCCTGATCAGCGGCTTCACCGGCCATCGAACGCGCCAGCGCATCGATGATGGCCGGGTCGACATCCTCCGGAGCAGATTCAGCGTGCGCCCACACCGCGGCCGCCATCAGCAATGCCGCGCAGCAGCAGCGGACGACTTGCTCAATCATTTTGCGATGGCAGCACACACATGCGCTACAGCGGCATCGAGTTTGAGGTTGAGCGTATCAGCCGATGCGCGCGTTCGATACTCGACCTCGCCGGCTTTGAGATTCCGGTCACCGATGACGATGCGATGCGGCACGCCGATGAGGTCGGCATCGGCGAATTTGACGCCTGGGCGCTCATCCCGATCATCCAACAGCGTTTCGATGCCGGCCGCGCGCAAGTCCGTGTACAGCTGCTCGGCCGCAGTGCGCACCGCATCGGATTTGTTGTAATTCAACGCGAGCAGATGCACTGCGAACGGCGCAACCGGCGCGGGCCAGATGATGCCGTCGTCGTCGTGACACTGCTCGATGATGGCGCCGACCAGACGGGTCACCCCCAGGCCGTAACAGCCCATGATCAGTGTCTGGCTCACGCCGTGCTGATCCAGCACCGTCGCATTCAGCGTTTCGCTGTATTTGCGGCCGAGCTGGAATATATGCCCCACCTCGATGCCTCGCGTGATGTGCAGCGTGCCGCGACCATCGGGTGACGGGTCGCCATCGACCACGTTACGCAGATCCACCACGCGTTGCTCATCCACCGCGACATCGCGCACCCAGTTGGCGCCGCAGTAGTGGTAGCCATCCGCATTCGCGCCGCAGATGAAATCGGATGTCGCATAGGCACTACGATCGATGTAGGTCGGCATCTTCAAACCGATCGGGCCCAGCGAACCCACGCCGGCGTGCGCAGTTGCGCGAATGCTGGCTTCACTGGCGAAGGTCAGTGGTGCCGCGATTGCCGGCAGGTGCTGGGCTTTGATTTCGTTCAGCTCGTGGTCGCCGCGCAGCACCAGCGCTACGGGTCCGTCGGTACCCTCGACGATGAGGGTCTTCAGAGTCTGGTGGGCCTCCACCGAGAAAAACGCGCAGATCTGCTCGATGGTGTGCTGCTTCGGTGTCGCCGTGCGTACCAGCTCCGCCATCTTTGTGGCCTTTGCGCCCCGCGGTGCGATGGCTTCGGCCTTCTCGACGTTCGCTGCATAGTCGCTTGCGTCGCTGAACGCGATGCGGTCTTCACCGGTTGCCGCCAACACCTGGAATTCGTGCGAGCTGCTGCCGCCGATATTACCGGTGTCGGCCTGCACTGCACGAAACTCGAGACCGATGCGGTGCAGGATACGGCCGTAGCAGTCGTACATTTCTGCATAGGTTGCCTCGAACGACGCGTCGTCCAGGTGAAACGAATACGCGTCTTTCATCAGGAACTCGCGGGCCCGCATCACGCCGAAGCGCGGCCGGATTTCGTCGCGGAACTTCAGATTTATCTGATAGAGATTGCACGGTAGCTGTTTGTAGCTCTTCACTTCGCGGCGCACGATATCGGTGATCACTTCTTCGTGAGTGGGGCCTAAGCAGAAATCGCGCGCATGACGATCCTGCAGCCGCAGCATCTCGGGCCCCATCTTTTCCCAGCGTTGTGACTCCTGCCACAGCTCGGCGGGTTGCACGTAAGGCATCAGCACTTCCTGGGCGCCACTGCGGTTCATCTCGTCGCGGACGATCCCTTCCACCTTGCGCAACACGCGCAATCCCAGCGGCAGCCACGTATAGATGCCGGCAGCGAGGCGCCGGATGAGGCCCGCGCGCAGCATGAAGCGATGGCTGGGAATATCCGCATCCGCAGGCGTTTCCTTGAGCGTGGGAATGAGTAACTGGCTGGCGCGCATCGTGGGGTCCGTAGGTCGAGTGCCTGCATTCTATCAATCAAACCATCAACTAAAAAAAAGGGCCGTCTTGGACGGCCCTTCGAATCGGATTGAGTCGAGACTCAGCCGACCATTTCCTTGAGGCGCTTCAGCGCAGCAACACGGACGCGAATCGATGCCGGCTTGGCGCCGATCATGATCTCTGCGCCGGTGGCTGGGTTGCGGCCCATTCTCTTCTTGGTGGCAGGGCGTTTTACCGCACGTACTTTCAACAGACCCGGCAGAGTGAATTCACCCACGCCGCGCTTGTTGATATGACGTTTGATCAGCGACTCCAGCTCTTCGAGGACGGCGTCAACCTGCTTGCGGGTCAGCGAGGTTGCTTCGGCAATCTCATTGAGAATGCCGGTCTTCGTCATCTTCTGGGTTATGGGTCCCTTGCTGGAGGAGGCCTTCTTTGCTGCGGTCTTTTTTGCAGCTTTTTTCTTAGCGGCGGCCTTCTTTACGGTTGGGCGTCGGGCGGCTGCCTTTCGCTTGGCTGGTGCTTTTTTCTTCTTGGCGGACGCCTTTTTCTTAGCAGGCGCTTTCTTCTTCGGAGCTTTTTTTGCTGGAGCCTTTTTCTTTGCCATTCGCGTTCCCTATGCTGATTGAAGTCGGGGTTGAGTGAACCGCGTTCAACTACTGACGGACATCCAACCCATCACTATGAGGGACCTTTGCAAACAACAACGTTATTCGGCTCCCCAATGAGCGCGCTTTATAGCTCATCCACTACACCCTAGCAAGGCAACGATGGCGTTTTTTCAATGTTTTCGCGGGGTTTTTTCATTATCCTAGCGCCGCTCAAATCTGCGGCGATGTCGTTGAAGTGAGTACGTGCAACTCCAATGGTGAGGTTGCACGAGAAGATTGTGTTGTTGTCATGCCAGGATTTTGAAGATGCCCATTTACGAATATCAGTGTCGTGCGTGTGAGCACGAGTTCGAGACGATTCAGAAAATCAGCGAGCCCGTGCTGACGCAATGTCCCGAGTGCGGCAAGGATCAGCTGCACAAGAAGATCTCTGCAGTAGCCTTTCGATTGAAGGGCGGCGGCTGGTATGAAACAGATTTCAAATCTGGCGACAAACGGAACGTTGCCGGGCGCGATGATGGCGGCGATGCGCCGTCCAGCGGTAGCGATGGCGCGAAATCCGATGCGAAGGAAAGCGCGACGACGAAAGGCGACAGCGGCGCAGGCGAAACCTCGTCAAAACCAGCAAAAGAAGGGGCCGGCAAGGATTCGTCGACCACGGCTAAAGCAGCCAAACCAGCCGAACCAACCAAGAAAACCGACAGCCAGTCGAGCGCGAAGTCCAAACCGCCGAAGGACTGAATCTCCAGCGCGCGGCGCCAATGGAGCGCGGCATGCGCGCTTGGATTGCAGCACTTATGGTAGGCTGCCGCCCCGCGCGGCCTGCCACCTCCCCGCGGGCTTGTTTCGATCATCAGGACACTCCTATGCGCAGTCACTACTGTGGTGAACTCAACGCATCCCACGTTGCCACCGAGGTTGAACTTTGTGGTTGGGTACACCGACGCCGCGACCATGGCGGGGTGATCTTCTTAGACGTGCGCGATCGCTCTGGCATCGTGCAGGTGGTCTACGATCCAGACGTGGAAACCAGCTTCGCGATGGCCGACAGGGTGCGCAACGAATTCGTGCTGCGCATCACCGGCCGCGTGCGGCCGCGTCCAGCCGGCACCATCAATCCGGATATGGTCACTGGCGAAATCGAAGTGCTGGGTGCGCAACTCGAAATCCTCAACGCCTCGGCGACGCCGCCGTTTCAACTGGATGCATACTCGGATGCGGGCGAAGACATTCGCCTGCGCTATCGCTATCTGGATCTGCGCCGGCCTGAAATGCAGCACCGCCTGCGAATGCGCGCAAAGATCATATCTGTGGTGCGATCGCACCTCGAGGAAGCGGGATTCATCGACATCGAAACGCCGATCCTCACCAAGGCCACGCCGGAAGGGGCACGCGACTATCTGGTGCCCAGCCGCACGCACGCTGGCCATTTCTTCGCACTGCCGCAGTCACCACAGTTGTTCAAGCAGCTGCTGATGGTGGCGGGCATGGATAAGTACTATCAGGTGGCGCGGTGTTTTCGCGACGAGGACCTCAGAGCCGAGCGCCAACCCGAGTTCACGCAAATAGACGTTGAGGCGTCGTTCGTCGACGAAAACGACATCATGGTGCTGATCGAGACCCACATGAAGGAACCAGACATGTTCTGCATCCTTGGCAACGCAGTCTTCCACAGTGCAGGCCTGCAGAGACATGAGAAGGGCAAGCTGATCCAGAACTTCACAGGAGTGCCATCATCACTGCACCACACATCACTCCAACACTCACTGGCCTCAGGCCCCACAGTGGCAG
>JAQBCT010000241.1:0-5768 GCA_032124855.1 Gammaproteobacteria bacterium | reverse complement strand
CGAAGCTGCGAACATCTCCGCCCGTAACCTTGGTTTTGACGTACTTCAGCCACTTGGCGTTCATTACCTGCACATCGGCGGCTGTCTTGCCGTCATTAAGCGTGCACGTCCATATCTGCAACGTGCGTGTTTCGGCCTGCGCGGCCATTGAGGCCATGGCGATACCCGCAAACAGAATCGCGCTCATTAGGAATTTCATTGCGTTTAGTCCACCGTTTGGAAAGTTGCGGGCAGCCCTGCACCGCGACGCACCGACTATACATCTGTTGCCTGGGCGTGACGTACCGTCGGTGCGCCGCATAGAATCCGGGTATGGCTAATCAAGACAGTTTCACCGAAGAGGAATGGGCGCTGCTGCGTCTGGCGCCGTCGTTTGTATCCGTGGGCATTTCCGCCGCAGATCCGTCCGGGCTGATCGGCGCGATCAAGGAAGTGATCGCCGGCGGCGACGAACTGATCTCGGCGCTGAACGCAAATTCCTCCCTCGATTTGTTCTCCGCAATCGCCGGGGATAAGAGCACGCCGCTGTTGCCCGATCTGGATGCGCTGATTGGGCAGGGCACCAACGAGCAGCGGATGTACAACTTCAAGATGGCTGCGCTGGATTGCGTCACGCGTGCCACCAGTCTCGTGGCGGGCAAAGCGACTGCTGCGGAGGCAGACGCGTATCGCAGCATGCTCGTGAGCGTTGCACAGAAGGCCGCTAGTGCATCGAAGGAGGGCGGCTTTTTCGGCATCGGCGGCGTTCGCGTGAGCGAAAAGGAGCGCGCTTTCATCAGCGACGTGAGTAAGGCTGCTGGGATCGGTTGAGCGCAAATTTCCGGCCGACTGGGGCGGTGATCGTGTTCGATCAATAGCGCCGCGTTGCGGGCTTGCCCGCCGTCGCACCAACCCTCTACTCTGCGGTACCTCGATTTGCGTCGCAGCATTGCTTCATGCCTGGTACGCCCGCCACATCGACTCCTGCAATCCGCACGCTGTTGCTGTGCGACCTCGTTGCCAGCACACAACTCATCGAACGTCTGGGCGACTCGGTCGCAGCGGATCTGCTGGCGCGTCACGATCGCATCGCGCGCGACATCTTGGCCGCGTGCAACGGTCGCGAAATCGACAAGAGCGATGGTTTCCTGTTGCTGTTCGAGCGACCCATCGAAGCAGTGCGGTTCGCGATTGACTATCAAGCCGCACTGCGCGAACTCGGTGCCGCATTCGATTCGACGGTTGCGTCGCGCGTGGGCATCCATCTGGGCGAAGTGGTGCTGCGCGAGAACGCGCCTCCTGATATAGCGCGCGGCGCGAAGCCGGTGGAGGTGGAGGGCCTGGCCAAGGCGATTGCCGCGCGCGTGATGTCGCTGGCCGGCGATGGTCGCATCCTGCTGTCGCGCGCAGCCTATGATTTTGCACGCCGCGCCTCTGTCGGCATCGACGCACAAGCATCGCTGCGCTGGACCGTGCATGGGCCCTATCGCATGGCTGGTGTCGACGAGCCGGTGGAGGTCTGCGAAGTCGCCGAGGCGACGTCCATCGCCCGGGCGCCGCCGGCGGATGCGCAGAAGGCGCAGCGCGCCGATACAGGACAGACTAAGGCGATGGTGAGCGAACCAGTGCTTGCTGTGCTGGCATTCGACAATCTGTCGAGCGATCCCGAAATGCAGTTCTTCTCGGACGGTGTCAGCGAAGAGATCATCGCGCGCCTGTCGCGTGGCGCGAATCTGAAGGTCATTGGCCGTGCATCCAGTTTTCAATTTCGTGGCGAGCGCAAGGCCGATGCCGCGCGCAGCCTGAACTGTTCCCATGTGCTGGACGGCTCCATCCGCCGCGCGGCGGCGCGCGTTCGAGTGAGTGCGCACCTGGTGGAGGCATCGTCGCGCACCACGCTGTGGTCGGATCGCTACGACCGCGGGCTGGAAGATATCTTTGCGGTGCAGGATGAGATTTCAGAGAACATTGCGGGGGCGCTCAATCAGGCGTTCACCAGTTTTTCGACTAACGCAGTCGATCCCGCCGTCTACGATGTCTATCTGCGTGCCAGCCCGAAGTCTTATGCGCCAGACGAACTTCGCACCAGTGTTCGACTGTTAGAGGTTGTCACCCATAGCGCACCGCATTTCATGGAGGCCTGGGGCCGGCTCGCCTTCTCGCGAGCCTTTTTGCACCAGTATCTGCCGTTCGCCGATCGTGCCACGAGCGCGGACCTTGTCACGGGAGACGCGGCGCGCGCGCTGGCGCTCGATCCGCAGAATTCTGAGGCGCTGGCGGCGCTGCTCCTTGTCGTTCCCGCGTTTGGAGCGTTCGCCGAGGGAGACGCGGCCCTGGAGCGCATCCGACGCGCGCCCGGTTTGGGTGAAGGCCATCGATACATAGGCTGGTACATGCGAACCACGGGTCGAGTCCGTGAGAGCCTCGAAGAGACCGAGCACCTGTTTCGCCTGGACGCGCTGGATCCGATGTCTGCGAATGCGGTCGCGCTTGCACGAATGGCCGCAGGCCGCGTCGCGGAAGCGGTGCCGGTCTACGAAGACCTCGTGGCGCGCATACCTGACATGAGCTTTCCTGTCTCGAGCCTGTTGCGGGCTTATGCATTCCAAGAGGATTGGACGGCCGTCGATCGATTGCTGGCGCTTGCAGCCAAGCGCCAGCTGCGCGAGTTTCAGGACGGTCTGCCCTTCATCCGCGCGAAACGCGATCCCACAGCACAGAACATCGACGCGTGGCGCATCGCGTTTGAAGCGCACGTGGCCAGGACGGGCAGCGTCGACGCCGGGCGGCTGGTGTATGCAGCACATCTCGGCCTCGTGGCCGAAGCCTACCGCGCGGCCGATCGCGCCCGCCTGGGACCGAATGGAACCGGCGACGACGTGATGGGCCCCGACGCCTACCGCTCATCGATGTTGTTCCAGGCCGGTATGCCGGAGCTGCGCAACGATCTTCGATTTGTCGGCCTGTGCGCGCGGCTGGGGCTGGTCGAGTTCTGGCTGGCGACAGGCAAGTGGCCGGATTGCGCCGACGAAGTGCCGTACGATTTCAAGGCTGAATGCGCCAAGGCGCAATTGATTTCAAAAGAAGCGCTCGGATTCTGATGCGCCTGATCAACTCGAGCTATCTGCATTTGCGCCGGAAGTGGACACACCATGCATGAGACCTGCCCCTTTGAACCGAAATGGGATAGCCCGCAACTCCCCAACGAGATAATTAAGGCGCATGGCCCGACGGCCTTCGAATGGTGGTACTTCGATGCGGAGACTGATGACGGCGTTGAACTCGTGGTTGTGTTCAGCCGCTGCAATCCGATCTTCGCGCGGGGCAAGGCGTCGCTGTACGTTGAACTGCGCACGCCCCAAACACAGATCCGACGCGTAGCGAACTATCCGGCGTCTGACTTTTCCGCGCGCTCCGATGGCGATTCGCTGCGTGTCCAGATTGCCCAGCACACGATGATCCTGCAGGGCTCGGATGCAGAGTCTGCGCTGTGGACGATTTCGTTTGGGCTGCAACGGTTTCACGTAGATCTCGAGTTTCGGCCCGAAAGCCGCGGCTTCCTGCCAGCACCGGATGGACGCTACTTCACGTCGGACGACCAGCGTGAGACGTGTGTGTCGTTTTCGGCACCCATGTCCCGCGTCAAAGGCACGTTGACTCTGGATGGTCAAACTCGCTCGGTAAACGGAATCGGATACCACGACCATCCGTGGGGGACGGCGCAACTCGTCACGACCAATTGGCATTGGCAATGGGCGCGGGCCCGCACCTCGAGCGCGAGCGTTATGTTCGCTCAGGTGCTGCCCGACCCCGGATTCAGCGGCCGTCTCGAATTTCTGTATCGCGCGGATGCGAACGATTTCGAACCCACCATCGTTGGTGAGATCACGCTTGCCTCCGCTGACTGGCGTAAAGATCACTGGTACGGAATTCGGTATCCCCACACGGTGAAGGTTTCGTCCACCGCCGGTAACTGGAGCGCAGTTGCACAGTCTGCGCTGATGGATACGCCCATCTACAACCGCGCTGCAATCCGCTGGCGCGCAGGTGACGACAGCGCCGGCGGGCAAGGCTGGATTGAGTACTACCAGGCGCCACCGCGCTGGCGAAGCATCTTTCTGTTCGGCGCCAAAGTGGCTGCGTTCTTCTGGCGACGCTTTCCCTTTTTCGGACAATAGGAGGAGGGGCGATGACGACAACAACAATGCTCGCTTTGGCGAACGCTGCAGGGATCGCGTTCTTTCTCTTTTGCCTGTACAGGGCCAGTCGCGAAAGCCGCTACACGGCATTTGTGGTGATGGGCACCGTGCTCTACGGGCTTGCCGTGGAGTTGCTCGAGGTACGCACCAACCACCCGTATTTCTATCGGGATCTCGGGCTGATGATCGGCGCGGATCCACAGTGGGTACCGAGCGCCGTCGGGTTCTATTGGGCAGGCTTCGTATTCGTTGCGATGACGCTGACGGATCGGCTGGGTCTGCCCTGGCAGCAGCGTCCGCCAGTGGATGCGCTCATTGCAGTGTCGGTGGACCTCGTTGGCGACCCAGTCGCAAGTGCCAGTCGGGTGGTTGAGCATTTCGGGCAAGTCTGCAGCGGCATGGACACGCCGACGTACGGCGGTCTGGGTGGCTGGGTATGGTGCGTCCCTGAGGAATCTGCCACCTGGTTCAGCGTGCCGTGCGAGAACTACGTCGGCTGGTTTCTGCTGGTGTCGGTGATTTCATTCGGAGTCCGCGCCGGGCGCGCCTGGCTCTCGGCTGAGGCTCTCGGAGTCGTCCGGCAGCTCCTGGTCTTGCTTGCAGTCATCGTTGTTTCAGTCGCGTTGGTCGCATGGGGTATCGATCTGTACACAGCGATCGCGCGACGCTTCGGGTCGGCGGTGGAGTGGCTGATTCTGGGCGCTGCACTGGGCTGGCCACTCCTCATTCTGGTGCGCGCGCGCGGGCGCCTTCAGATGCGCAATCCCATCGATCTGACGTTGGTCGCGCTGCCGTTGACCTCTGTGGTCGTCTGCGTCGGTGCGTTTCTCTGGCTTCGCATCGATCTATTGCACTGGCCGTGGGCAGTGGCTCAATTCATTGCCGCTGCGCTCGTCAGCGTCGTGCTGTGGTGTCTGCCTTTCGTCGGTCGCCTGCGACCGTTTGAGAGGGGCTCGTAGGCGGGGCTTCAGGAGGGTGTCGCAAAAGTCCGATCGGAACTTGTGGGAGCGCGTTCAGGCGCGATTCACTCTCATGGAATCAGACAGTTGATCGCGGCTGAAGCCGCTCCCACAGAGCAGCCAGCAGCTGTAACAACACCCGCTAAAGCCCCTCTTACAGGCCACTAGCCTGCAAGCGGCAGAAGATAGATCGTCTCGGCATGCGACCGGCCACGAATTGCTTTTTCTGTTCGCACGAGTCCGTCGACCTCGCCTGCGGCAGCGCGATAGGTTGCCTCATCAATGATCAGGGCCGCGCCGAGATCCCGAGTCATGTTCTGCAGCCGCGCGGCAAGGTTGGTGGTGTTGCCAATGGCGCTCCAGATCATTCGATCGACCGCTGCGATGTTGCCCACGAAGGCCTGCCCCGTGGCGATGCCGGCGCCGATATTGAGACCGCGTTCAATGCCATCGGCGGGTTTCAATCGCGGCACTGCATCAATCAACGCCCGCGCGGCGCGCACCGCGGCCGCTTCCTTGTTGGCAAGTGTCTGCGGCGCGCCGAACACCGCCATCATGCCGTCGCCATTGAACTCAACGACGGAGCCACCGTTTTCGGTGACAAGCCGAGACACACATTCGGTGTACTGAT
>JAQBCT010000240.1:0-7914 GCA_032124855.1 Gammaproteobacteria bacterium | reverse complement strand
TGGCTCTACTGCTTTTTCAGGCCTGATAGGGAGTTGCGCTGGAATTGCCGATTTTGCATCAAGTGTGACGGAGACTGCCGGATTGCTTGCTATCGAGCCCGGACAGCCCTTGTCAGCCAGCCAGCGCCAGCCATGCTCATCGCCAGGAATCCGATCAGCGCCCAACCGGCAATGCTGATTCCGAAGAGCGTCCAGGACACCTCGGCGCAATTGCCCGTGCCGAATGTCATGGCTTTGAGGATATCGGCTGCCGGAAAGACCTCCAGCATGTAGCCCATATCGGGTCCGCAGGCTGGCACCGCATCGGCGGGCAGGTGTTGCAGCCAGAGCTGGCGCAGTGAGAATGCGCCCCCTGCGGCGGCACAGAGCAGCGCAAGCACCGGATAGGCCGGTCTCTGCGTGCCATGGCACAGCGCGATGAGGGCAACCACGCCCGCGAACAATGTCCACAAACGCTGCATCAGGCACAGCGGGCACGGGTCCAGGTGCAGGATGTGCTCCATGAACTGCGCGCCACCGGCAAGACCGCCAGCGAGCAGCAGGTACGCCAGTGTCCATCGCGTTGGCGCACTCACGAAGCCACCTGCAGAACGATTTTGCCGATGGCGGTGCGTCCGGAGAGACAACCCAGAGCGGCGGCAAACGCGTTCAACGGATACGTGGCCCCGACCAGGGGCTTGATCTTGCCCGCGTCGAACAGGTCGAGAATATCGCGGAAATTTTGTTCGTTGAGCGCCGACTCGCGGACCGAAAACGAGCCGTAGAATACGCCGACGAGTTGGCAGCCTTTCAGCAGAATCAGGTTGATCGGTACTTTAGGTATGTAGCCGCCCACGAATCCGACGACGAGCACACGGCCTTTCCAGTTGATGCACCGCATGCACTGATCAAAGAGGTCACCGCCCACCGGATCGTAGATGACATCTGCACCACGCCCGTTCGTGAGCGCCTTCACCTTGTCCTTCAGTTCGCCGTCGGCGTAGTTGATCAACTCGTCCGCGCCGGCCTGGCGGGCGACCGCAAGCTTGGCATCCGTGCTCGCCGCGGCGAGTACGCGGGCGCCCATGGCCTTACCCAGTTCCACCGCGGCCAGGCCGACGCCACCGGCGGCCCCGAGCACGAGCAATGTCTCTCCTGGCCGAAGTTCGGCGCGCTGTTTGAGCGCGTGGTAGGACGTGCCGTAGGTCGTGCTGATGCCTGAGGCCTGTTCGAAGGTCATACCCTGAGGAATTCGCCGCAGCCTGCTACCGGACACCACCAGCTGTTCGACCATCGCACCATGTCCAGAGCCGCCAAACACGCGATCACCGACACCCCAGTCGCGCACGTTCAGGCCGACCGCGTCGACGGTTCCGGCAAACTCGCCGCCGGGAATGAATGGGAATGGGGGCTGACTCTGATACTTGCCCTCGATCATCAGCACATCGGGGAAATTCAGTGCGGCGGCGCGCACAGCCACCCGCACCTCGTCGGCGCCGGGTGTCGGCATCGGCAGATCCTCGAAGCTCAGAGATTCCGGGGGCCCGAATCGATGGCAAACGACGGCTTTCATGGGGGTGGTCTCATCACCGAGGTGCCGAGGTTACTGGCCGACCGGGATTCGTCAAGTCTCTGCGTCGGCACGTAGAAGCCATTGCCGAGCGTGGTCCTGCAGTGCCGGGTAGTAGCGTGCGAAATCTGCTTCGAAGTCGGCGTAGTTCGCATCCAGCGCTGCCATCGCGGCATCCACCGCGCCACTGAGACGAAGTCGCGTCTCGATTCGGGTGAATGCGCCGCCTACGACGTCGAGGCCCACATAGCGGGAAAACAGATCCGTTTGGGTCAGATAGTCACAGAAGCGCCGTGCCGGCTCGGGAAAGTCCTCGCGCTGTGCCGACAGTGTGGCGTACGTGCGCTCACTGAAAGCGGCCAGGGATTCGCCGTGCATACGAACGAAATGCCGCGCCAGGAAATGGTCAGCAACCAGATCGATAAACACGGGCGCGACGCGGCGCAACTGCGCCGGCAGGCGCGTCACGCTGCGTCTGATGTCTGGCTGGACCGCGCTGAAGGCGTCGAGCCGCCGATGCAGCTGCACGCCCGTCTTGATCCCGGGATTCAGTTCGTCGCGCAACGGACCTTTGATGAAGTCCCCGAGAAATCCGCCGATGACATGGTCTTCCCGCTCGCCGCCGAGCGCGCAGTGGGCGAGATAGTTCACGACCCCTCGATCGATGGCGGCCGCAGGTAGTGGCCGAGAAAATCGTCGAGCGATTCGGTATCAGATGCTTCCATCTCCAGCCGTTCCTCGACGGACTGTGCAGCCAGTTCGTCGAAGTGGCCGCGCATCTGTTCATCCAGCGGATTGGCGTCGAAATAGCCTTTGTGCAGAATCGATTGATTCATCGCGAACCTGAAGAAGGGAATGCGCGCCTTGCGCATGCTGCCGAGAATGCGCGCCGACGGCGTGCGTTGCGGATCGTCCAGTCGGGCCCCCTGTTCCTGACACGAGGCCCGATAGTCGTCACCCCCGTGCACCTTATCCAACAGAGCGGCAATAGGGGCGCACTGCGCAATGAGTTGGTGCGCCCATGCCTGCATGGCAACTTCCTGGCCATCGCTCATGAGTGTGAGATCTACCTGACGGCCGGTCTCCACGACGCGCAACTGATTGATACCGAGCTCGCGCGACTCGGCCGGCGTGTCCGGTGGGCTGTCGCTGAGCAGGCAGTGCAGCAGAAAGGTATCCAGAAAGCGGATCTGCTCGGCGTCGATGCCCACGGGCAGAAACGGATTGAGGTCGAGACAGCGCACTTCAACATATTCGACGCCTGCGGATGTCAGTGCGGTGAGGTGGCGTTGGCCTTTCTTGATGACCCGCTTGGGGCGGATCGTGCCGTAGAACTCGTTCTCTATCTGCAGCAGCGTGGTCGAGAGCTGTCGATACTCCCCGCCGATCTTTACGCCGATGCGCTCGTAGGCGGGATACGGTTGGGTCAATGCTTCCAGCATCGAGCGCGCGTACTGCGCCAGCGTATTGTAGGAAATATGCAGATTCGCTTGCGCGTCACTCTGGTAGCCGAGTCGACCCATGCGCAGCGATGTTGCATGGGGCAAGTACAACGAACCCTCGTCAAAGCTCTCCAGGTGGTGGTCCTTACCCTTGACGAAGGATTTGCACAGTGACGGCGACGCGCCGAACAGATAGATCAGCAGCCAAGAATGACGGCGAAAGTTGCGAATCAGTCCGAAATAGGCTGCATCGCGAAACGCGCGGCTGTCGGTGGTGCCCTGTGCTGCCGCGATGGTGGGCCACAGCGTTTCGGGAATCGAAAAATTGTAGTGAATGCCAGAGATCGTCTGCATCAGCGCGCCGTAGCGCGCGCTCAATCCGCGGCGATAGATATTCTTGGTGCGACCGATGTTCGAGTCGCCGAACTGCGCCAGGGGCACCTGGTCGTCCTGACCCAACATGCAGGGCATGCTCGAAGACCACAGCAATTCGTCGTCGAGGTGCTCATAGACAAAACGATGGATATCGGTCAGTTCCTGCACACAGCCCGCCACGGTCGTGTGAATGGATGTCACCAGTTCGGGCTGGGCTTCGCAGAAGTCGGTCGTGATCGTCGGATGCGTCAGCGGCGCGCCCAGACCGGCGGGGTGGCGTGCCTGGGAAAGGTTGCCGTCCGTGCGAACCCGCAGGCTCTCTTTCTCGATCCCGCGAGCCAGCAACGTTAGCGAAGTATGTGCAGGCCCGGTATCGAGCGCGGCGAGACTGCTTTCGAGTCGCGATGCCATCGCAGCCCCGCTGCTTTTGAGAAAGGGCGGCTAGCGTAGCGCCTACGCCCGGTTCTGCCTAGAAGTGTGGCCGCTACAGGCCTGACGGTCCTGCGGCGACGATTTTCGAGTCCACGGTGAAGCGTTTGAAGTTGTCCACGAACTTCCCGGCCAGTGCCTTCGCGGCAGCATCGTAGGCCGCTTTGTCGCTCCAGCTGTCACGCGGATTCAGAATTTTCGGATCCACTCCGGGCACGGCGGTGGGTACATCCAGATTCAGGCCGTCGACATGGCGAGTGGGTACGTCGATGAGCGTGCCGCTGTGCACGGCGTGGATGATCGCGCGCGTGGTGGGAATGCTGAAACGTTTGCCCACGCCGTAGCCACCGCCAGTCCAGCCTGTGTTCACGAGATAAACCCGTGAACCGAATTCGCTGATGCGTTTGATCAGCAAGTCGGCATATACACCGGCAGGACGCGGGAAGAAGGGTGCGCCGAAGCACGTTGAAAACGTCGCGCGATAGGCTTCGGTAGAACCGATCTCGGTCGAACCCACCTGCGCGGTGTAGCCGGACAGAAAATGATAGGCGGCCGCCTCTTTGCTGAGAATCGACACCGGCGGCACCACGCCGCTTACATCACAGGTAAGGAAGACGATGGCATTGGGCTCGCCCCCACGATTGGCTGTAACACGCGCACCGATATTCTCCAGCGGATAGCACGCCCGCGAATTCTCGGTGAGGCTCGCATCCGCGTAACGCGGCTCGCGCGTGCTCGGGTCCATCACCACATTTTCGACAATGGCCCCGAAACGGATCGCGTCGAAAATCACCGGTTCGTTCTCGCGGGTGAGGTTGATGCACTTGGCGTAACAGCCGCCTTCGAGGTTGAACACCGATCCCTTGCCCCAGCCGTGTTCATCGTCGCCGATCAGGAAACGTTCGGGATCCGCGGAAAGCGTCGTCTTGCCGGTGCCCGACAGGCCGAAGAACAGGGTGACGTTGCCATCGCCGCCGACATTGGCCGAGCAGTGCATGGGCAGGACGTCCTTCTCGGGGAGCAAAAAGTTCTGCACGGAGAACATGCTCTTCTTCATTTCACCTGCGTAGCGCATGCCGGCGAGGAGGACTTTGCGCTGCGCGAAATTGATCATCACCGTGCCGTCGCTCGCGGTGCCGTCGCGCTTCGGATCGCAGACGAACTCCGGCGCGTTGACCACCTGCCAGATCTGTTTGCCTTTGGGATTGAAGCGCTCCGGTCGAATGAACAGGGCGCGTCCGAATAGCGCATGCCAGGCGTACTCGGTGGTCACTTCGATGGGTAGATAGTGTTCTGGATCTGCGCCTACATGCAGCTGTGAAACGAAGTTGTCGGTATCGTCGAGGTGGATTTGCACGCGGTCCCACAAGGCCTCGAATTTTTCTGCGGTGATGGGCTGATTGACGGGACCCCAGTCGATGGCGTCTGCAGTGCTGGGTTCTTTTACGATGAATCGGTCCTTGGGCGAACGGCCGGTGCGCTTGCCCGTCTGCACCACCAGCGCTCCGTTGGCGGCGAACTGGCCTTCGCCACGCAGTACCGCGTATTCGACGAGTTCGGCGGCGCTCGACTGAGAGTAAGTGTGGTGGCGGACGGTGGTATCAATATCTAAGGCCATGACGCTGCTGACTCGCTCGTGTTGCGGTGGGGTAATCCCTGGGGGGGAGCATTATGCCAAACGCCTTGAGGGTGTGCGATTGCGGTTTGTCGGGCCTTGTATCGGGTACGTGATGCCGATTATTGGCGCGTTTCGGGAGAATCCGGGGTGGGCGACTCGAACAGCAGGTGGGCGTCGATGGCGTCGTAGCCGTAGGTAGAGCCACAGAACTCGCAGGTCACGGTGATCTCGCCTTCCCGCGCCAGGATGTCCTCCACCTCGGCACGCCCCATGACCCTTAGCGCGTTCGAGGTGCGGCCCCTGGAACAGGAACAACCGAATGACAAGGGCGATGGGGGGTGCAGGCGCACTGTTTCGGTGGCGAATAGTCGCTGCAGCAGCGTCGCCGCGGGCACGCTCAGCAGCTCTGCAGAGGTGACCGTGCTTGCCAGCAGTGTCACCCGCCCCCACGCGTCTTCGTCGGTCGGTTCACCGTCATGGCGCCGCGTTGAGTCAGGTAATCGCTGGAGCATCAACCCCGCCGCGGCGCCGGCATCGGTGGCTGCCCAGATGCGCGTCGGCAGCTGCTCCGAGGTTGCGAAATAATCCTCCACCGCGCCGGCAATCGAATTCGCCTCGAGACCGATGATGCCCTGATGCATCTCACCTCGAACTGGCTTCAGCGTGATGGCCAGGTGCCCCTCACCGGTCAGTGCGGCGAGCGACTCGCCATGCACCGCGCGCGCCGCGCGCAGGACAGCGCGCAGCGCACGGCGATTGCTGCACTCCGCCATTGCGGTCGTCACGGGTCCGGTGCCGCGAATCTGCAGGATGACGCTGCCGTCGAGCTTGACACCCTGTGCAAGCATCGCCACCACGGCGACCATTTCGCCAAGCAAGCGCTGGGCGTCGGCGCTATGCGGGTTTCGATCACGAATGCGTTGCCAGGCTTGGTCCAGTTTCACAATGCGGCCCCGAATGGGCGCTCCGTCCACATTGAAAGTGAACAGCTGATCGCTCATGTCGCGTCGCGCCCGGCAGAGAACTGTTTTAGCCGTTTGATTGCCGCACGATCACGGCTGTTGGGACGCGACGGCGGCGATTCAACGCCGCGATGGTAGAGGCTGCGCAGCTGTCCCGAGTGCGCGCGTTGCGCGATGCTCTCGGGAGTTTCGCGGTAAAGCGCGGCCGCTTCCGCCGCGGTGCCGCGCCGTTGCGCGATGCCTGTGACGATCAACGTAGTTTCGACGTCGCCGCGTTCAATGGTGAGCTCCGCACCCTCGCCCACCTCGCGCGATGGCTTGGGGCGTTGTCCGTCGCAACGGATCTTGCCGGTTTCGAGCGCGCGCTTGGCGGCCGAGCGTGTCTTGTAGAAACGCGCAGCCCACAGCCAGCGGTCGAGCCGCACGCGTTGCGCGTCGCTCATGGCGGCATGATCTCATCGAAGGTGTTGAACGCGCGATGTGTGAGGTCGGTGCGAGCCCGTCGAGCCGAATCCGGCTGACTCACCGTGATGAGATGCGCAATGCCATGGGTACCGGCCGCATCCAATACCGCGGCATTGTCATCAATCAACAGGGTTCGTTGTGGATCGAATGGATGCATTGCCGCCAGTTGTGTCCAGAACGCTGCAGCCTCCTTGGGGGCGCGAAGGTCGTGTGATGAAACGGCATGATCGAGTTGTTGCGTGAGCCCGATCTGGGCGTCCTTGATCGAGAGTCCGTTGCGGTGCGCATTGGTAACGAGGATCGCGCGGCGTCCCGAACGTTTCAGTTGCGCCATGAACGCTTCGGCATGGCCTCTGTAACGCACGAGGTGCACCAGGTCGCGATGCAGCGCCAACAGATCGATATCGGTCAGGCGTGCCCAATGATCGAGACAATAGTGCTCGAGCGTGTGCCGTGTGCGCGTGAAGTGATGGTCTAGTACGGCGCGGGCCTGCGCGGGGGTTATGCCGTGACGCGCTGCGTATTGCTCGGGCAGTCGCTGACCCCACAGCACATTGTCATAGTTCAGGTCTAGCAGCGTGCCATCCATATCCAACAGCACAGTGTCGATGTCGTGCCAGGCAATCACGGTGTCATCGCGCAAGAAAACCCTATAATAGCCCAGCTCGTCAGCGACTCCGCTTCGAACAACAATTCATCAACAGGCTCTGCAATGATCGATTTGCGTGATCGACCACGCCTCATTGACGCACTGGCGCAGATCGTCGATCAGGCGGGGCAGGAAATTCTGCGCGTCTATGAAACCGACTTCGATGTTGCGAGGAAAGCGGACGATTCTCCGCTCACGCAGGCGGATCTCGCTGCCCATCGCGTGATTCGCGCCGCCCTGGATCAGTTGACGCCGGATATCCCGCAGTTGTCGGAAGAGTCGGCGCCACCAGATTTCGCGACACGGCGCGGCTGGGATCGCTACTGGCTGATCGATCCGCTCGACGGCACCAAGGAATTCATCAATCGCAACGGCGAATTCACCGTCAACATTGCGCTGATCGAAAACCACAGCGCGGTGTTGGG
>JAQBCT010000239.1:0-15406 GCA_032124855.1 Gammaproteobacteria bacterium | reverse complement strand
CTGGCCGGTCTTGGCCGAGCAAGGGATGGCATGGCTGGCATCGATACCAATCACGTCCTCAATTTCGGCCTTGGCGCTGTCGGGGTCAGCCTGCGGCAGATCCATCTTGTTCAGGACGGGAATGACTTCGAGGCCCTGGTTCAGGGCCGTATAGCAGTTGGCAACCGATTGTGCTTCCACGCCCTGCGCCGCATCGACCACCAGCAGTGCCCCCTCGCATGCCGCCAGCGAACGCGAAACTTCGTAGGCAAAGTCGACGTGGCCCGGCGTATCGATGAAGTTGAGCTGATAGCGTTGTCCGTCGAGCGCGTCGTAGTACAACGTCACGCTCTGGGCTTTGATGGTGATGCCACGCTCACGCTCGATATCCATCGAATCAAGCACCTGAGCACCCATTTCACGCTCAGTGAGGCCGCCGCACAACTGGATCAATCGGTCCGCGAGGGTCGATTTTCCGTGGTCAATGTGCGCGATGATGGAAAAGTTGCGAATGTGTTCGATAGAGGACACGTAACGGACTGCGGGGTACTGGCGGCGGCGCGCAGTGTAGCGCATTTGCGGCCGCGCACACCATGCACGCCAGCGCGGCAGCGCCGCCTCAACTCAGCGCGCGCCGGCGTGCGGCGCGGCGCCTATTCCGACGGGACGCGCAACGCGAGGAAAGTAGGCGCCTCGTTACGAACGATCAGAACCGGCACCGATCGGCCAGGCGGCAACGCATCCACCACCATCGCGAAGGTTTTCGGTGAGTCGATCTCTTTATTGTTCAGGCGCGTGATGACATCACCTTCACGAATTCCTGCCTCAGCAGCCGGACCGCTGACTTCCACCACGCGGACGCCATGGTCCACTCCCGCACGTTGCTGGATCGCGTCGGGCAGCGCCTCCACGACGACACCGATTCGCGACGGCATCGCATCACCCCCAGCCGTAGCGCTGGCCACCTGCTGGTCATCCAGATCAGCCAGTTCCCCCACAACCACGTTGAGGCGCAGCCGCTTGCCGTCGCGCACGATCAGCAGCGTGGCTTCGCTACCAGGACGCGCGCGGCCGACAAAATGCGGCAGATCCGCGGATAGATCCACGTGCTGGCCATTGAATTCGAGAATGATGTCGCCTTCGCGCAGGCCGGCTTTCGCCGCCGGACCGTCTTCCATCACGCGCGCCACAAGAGCGCCGGACGGCTTGTCCAGCCCGAAACTCTCCGCGAGGTCGCGGTTGACCTCCTGAATGACGACGCCGAGCCAACCGCGCGCCACTTTGCCACCCGACTTCAACTGCTCCACTACATCGAGTGCGGTGTCCACAGGGATGGCGAACGACACACCCATGAATCCACCAGAGCGCGTGTAGATCTGCGAGTTGATACCGATTACTTCACCGTCGAGATTGAACAGCGGTCCCCCCGAATTACCTGGATTGATGGCGACGTCGGTCTGAATGAACGGCACGTAGTTCTCGTTGTTCTCCGTCGGCAGGCTGCGGCCCATCGCACTGATGATGCCCGCGGTAACCGAGTAGTCAAAACCAAATGGGGAGCCGATGGCCAACACCCACTCACCCCACTTTCAAATTGGCAGAATGGCCCAGTTTCACCACGGGCAGGTCATCCGCTTCCACTTTCAATAGCGCGAGATCGGAGCGCGGATCTGCGCCCACCAGGCGTGCTTCGAGTTCACGGCGGTCGCTCATGCGCACGATGATCTCGTCCGCATCTTCGACGACATGATTGTTGGTCAGGATGTAGCCGTCCGCTGAAATGATGAACCCAGACCCCAGCGAGCGCCGTGGACTGAATGGTGCGCCCCGCTGGTCGGGTCCGAACGGCGCGCCGCGCCCGTCGGGTCCGAAGAACCGGCGGAAGAATTCATCCATTTCAGGATTGCCGGTGTCGCGCTTCGAATTCGCCTTCTGGACGGTGCTCACGTTCACGACGGCCGGAGAGTTCTTTTCCACGAGCACCGTGAAATCCGGCAGCTCACGCGCGAGCGCTTCCGTGGCCGGTACAAAAACGGCCAGGACGACGCAGCAACTCAGCAGCGTCACGTGACGAATCGTCTGAACAACGCTAGTCATGGATACCCCAGTCTCTTGGAATGAATTAAAGATCGGAAGTGGCAAATCACCAGGCCCTCGGACCATCGCCCAGGCAGATTGTTCAATCGTCATGCACCATCGGCCCGGTCAATTGGCAGGATACCGGATGGATTTGGCGATCCGCTGCGCCGTGGCTGTCGGAATTTCCCCTACCACCGTGACCAGGTGATTCGACTGATCCGGGCCGCCCGACACGGTTTCGGTTACGGCAACCGTGGCGCCGCTGCGCGAGATCAGGTTAGCGGCGCCAGCAAGGGGCATCGACTCGATGAACACCGAAAAAACCGCCAATCCGTCCGAATACATCAACGTATGCACAGCCTGCGACGACTCGGGGGCGCGGCGGATGTCCGCGGACGCCATCTTGAAGCCCTCGGGCAACCAGCCCGCCTGCCACCGCGCATGACGCTCAGCTGGCGCCGGCGCAGCGTCGAGCTCCAGATGGGTGGTGCGCGCGCCCTCCCGCGCTTCCGGCGTGAGATCCGCTTCGCTGACGGGCTCGCCGATGCGCACGAGGGCGAATTGAAAAATCTCAAGTTTCGCGCCTTTCATATCGATCAGTTCGGAGCGAAGCAACAGCGCGGTAGCCGCATCGAGCCAGAGGCGAAACCCATATCGATCTTCGTCGCGTGGCATCACCGCAACGCGAACGGCTTCGCGATCCGCCACCCGGTCCGTGCCATCAAGTGTCATCGAATAGAACTCGGATGCGCCCTCGAACGCCTTTGCGAACGCACGCGCAAACGGACCGGATGGGATGCTGCCCTCCAGCGCCAGAATTTCGTCACCGGGTTGCAGGATGCACACCACCTGATCGCCGGTGCGGACAATTTCACGAGGCGCACCATTGAGGTGGACAAGACGTTCGCGCTGGACGCCATCGCGCAACGTATGCACCACGCGCAGGGTGGAGAGATCATTGCCGTTGTAGTAGCTGAAAATGCCATCGTAGCTGACCGAGACGAACGCCTCGTTCATCAGTTCCAGCCACGCCTGTGCGCTGCGCACCTGCGCGGCGCTGCAGGGGATGGCTAGCAGCGACGCCAACGCGATCGCTATGGCAGGCAGCAACCGGGGATGTGCAGCAAACCTCATCGTGACTCGAATGCGGCCACCTTGACGAACGGCACTGCGCGAGCCTGATTCGACAGCGCCACCTGCTGCTCGTGGTGCAGCATATAAGCTTGCATGCGTTGCAGATCCACCGCCGACGGATACATCACAGGTGGCGCGGCCGTTGTTTCGATCGATGCAATGCGCACATCCGCTGCATCGGCTGATTCCAGTTGCACCACTTCAGGCGCCGTACCGTCAATGCGCGGCGCAGTTTCATCGCTGCCCAGCCCGATGATGACCGCAGCCGCCACGCTCGCGGCCACCGCGGCGCCCAGGATGCGTTGCTGCCACACCGTGGGCGACGAACGCTTTTGCCGTGTCGTTGCAACGGCGACCGCGTCGGCTTCGTCCGCAACACTTGCATCGGCAGCATCCACACGCGCCCAGAATGCACCGCCGAGTTCGCTGCGTCGTGCGATCCGAGCCTCGCCTCTCAACACGCTGCGCACCAGGTGGTAACGCGTCCACACACCACGCAGCGCATCATCCTGCGCAGCTTCATTGAGGACGCGGCGAATCTCGAATTCGTCGGCCTCGCCGTCCATCACTGCCGACAGGGATTCTTTGAGTTGCTGTGACATCGCTATTGGAACCTCGAACAGTGACAGTTGTTCCCGAACGGCTACCGAAAATCGATCAAACTACGAATCCTTTCGTCGATCGCCTCGCGTGCACGAAAAATACGCGAACGCACGGTGCCGACCGGGCAATCCATGATCTGGGCAATTTGTTCGTAGCTTAGACCATCGAATTCGCGAAGTGTTACAGCGCTGCGCAGATCATCAGGCAGGGCGCGGATGGCGCCGTTGATCTCCCGTTCGAGCTCATCGCGCGAAAGATTGTTCTCGGGATTCTCCGTTTCGCGCAATGCATCCTGAGTATCGAGGTGTTCGGCATCGGCCGCGTCCACATCGACATCCGGCGGCCGGCGGCTGCGTGCCACCAGATAATTCTTCGCCGTGTTGATCGCGATGCGATACAACCAGGTATAGAAGGCGCTCTCCCCGCGAAAGCGTGGCAGCGCCCGATATGCCTTGATGAAGGCTTCCTGCACCACGTCATCAATTTCATCGTGGCTGCGGACGTACCGGCTGACCAGCCCGTGAATCTTGTGCTGATAGCGGACGAACAGCAGGTCGAACGCCTGTCGATCCCCTTTCTGCACGCGCCGCACCAGTTCCGTATCCGTATCCCTGGCCACGTTGCGAGAATTTCCTCCATTCCAAAGCGCGCCTTTCCTGACCACCGAACTATGGGGACTAGGGGAAGCAAGGGGGCGATATTCTGCCGTTTGAGCGTCCCTTATACTAGCGCCACAGTGCCCAGGGTGAACCGAGTGAGCGCGCGCAATCAACATGACGTCTTGATCATCGGCAGCGGTGCAGCCGGGCTGGCCGCCGCGTTGCATCTCGGGCCCGCGGCGCGTGTGGCGGTGCTGACCAAAGAAGAACTGCACTCCGGCTCGACCGACTGGGCCCAAGGTGGTGTAGCCGCAGTGACCCACGCTGCCGACAGCGAATTCGAACACGTCCAGGATACGCTTTCCGCGGGCGCGGGCCTGTGCCACAACAAGGCAGTGTGGCAAGTGGTCAGTCATGCGCGTGAATCAATCGAGCAGCTCATCCGGTGGGGAGTGGCATTCGATCGGGATGGCGAAGCGTTCCATCTCACCCAGGAAGGGGGTCACTCGTTTCGTCGCGTCCTGCATGTGGCTGATGCGACCGGCCACGCCATTTCATCGAATTTGATTCGACAGGCACGGCAGGCACGCCACATCGAACTCTTTACGCACCATGTGGCCATCGATCTCGTCACCACAACTCACGGAGCCTCCACCAATCGCTGCGTCGGTGCCTATGTTTACAATCAGCGCACCGACCACGTCGAACTCTTCGAAGCTCGCTGCGTCATCCTGGCCACCGGCGGCGCCAGCAAGGTGTACCTCTATACGAGTAATCCAGACGGTTCCACCGGCGACGGAATCGCCATGGCATGGCGCGCCGGATGCCGTGTGGCGAATATGGAGTTCAACCAGTTCCATCCCACGTGCCTGTATCACCCTCACGCCAAATCGTTTCTGATCTCCGAAGCCGTCCGCGGCGAAGGGGGTCGGCTGCTGCTTCCGGATGGCGAACGCTTCATGCCGAAATTCGACGGTCGGGCGGAGCTTGCCCCGCGCGATGTGGTAGCGCGCGCGATCGACCATGAAATGAAACGCCTGGGCGCTGATTGCGTCTACCTCGACATCAGTCATCAGCCCGATGCGCTGATCAAGAAACACTTCCCGAACATCTTTGCCACCTGCGCCGCGCTGGGCATCGACATCACGCGGGAGCCCATTCCCGTAGTTCCCGCCGCGCATTACACGTGCGGCGGCGTGATGGTGGACAGTCACGGCGCCACCGATATTGAGGGCTTGTACGCCGTTGGCGAGACGAGCTACACCGGATTACACGGCGCCAACCGACTGGCCAGCAATTCGCTGCTCGAATGCCTGGTGTACGCCAAGGCGGCGGCCGATCATATTCGGCCTCGCCTGTCCCAACCACACACCCGCGCGCACATCGCTGACTGGGACGAAAGCCGTGTCACGGACTCCGACGAAGACGTGGTGATCGCGCACAATTGGCACGAATTGCGACAATTCATGTGGGATTACGTTGGCATCGTGCGCACGAACAAACGGCTCGAGCGCGCGCAGCATCGAATCGAATTGCTCAAGCAGGAAATTGCCGAGTACTACAGCAACTACCGCGTGAGCAGCGACTTGATCGAACTGCGTAATCTGATCCAGGTTGCCGATCTGATTGTGCGTGCGGCTCAGGGTAGGAGCGAGAGTCGCGGCCTGCACTACACGCTGGACTACCCCGAGTTACACGCCCAAGCGCACGCTACGGTGCTGAGTCCGCTGCGCCAGACAGTCGCGCATGCATTGCAGCCTGTGACCGGGTGATCCGCTAGCGCCGAAATTCGCAGTCGCGCAGATAGCGGCGCAGCGTCGCATGATCGGCCCGGGTCACCTCATCACTGAAGACGCACATACGTAGTCGCTCACCACGCGCAGTCCGCGCCCAAACTACTGTCCAACCCGGTCCCAGCCAGGCCGACACAGGGTGCGCATCGCAACCATCGATGCAGACGCCGTCGTCGCTCAAGATGGCCGCATGTGCGCATCCCGTGTCGCGACGCAATCGCACGATGTCCCAAGCCCCGCTGGCGAGCACGACGCAAAGCCACAGCCACGCCGAAGGCTGTGCGGGCAGAACTACGACACAGCCCGCCAGAGCGACGGCGTGCACGGCAAGCGGTGGAAGGATCCGCAGCTTGCCTGCACGCCAATGCACTGCCTGGTCATTCGGCATTGAACGCCGCAATCGATGCAACCAATTCAACCAGATCCGTGGAAGCGGGGGCGGACTCGCCGCGAAACCACGCCCAGATGTCCACGTCCTCGCACGCAAGCAATCGTTCCAGCGCCGCCCGTTGTCGCTCAGACAACGTAGCAAAGCGCGCCCGCACGAAGGGTGGCAATAGCAAATCCAGCTCCAACAGGCCGCGCCGACTGCGCCAGTAGCATCGATTCATCTGTGCATCTGATTCCGGCATCGGCATGTCCAGCGAAGCATCACGGTGGAAGTTCTCGACACTAGCCGTTCCGACGATGAAAATCATGGTCGATTCGATTGCAACGATGTGAGTCGCGACGTGCAGGATCGGTGGTCAAATTTCCTCGCTGAGCGTGGCTTCTCCATGACGCAGGCGCTGGGTGTGATGCGCGCAGTCGCGCCGCCGGACCGCGCGCGGAGAAGCGCAACACGCTGCGTGGATCTCAACCACTTCGCCGCGCTGCATCTGGTCGGCCCCGACGCCGCTACATTTCTGCAGGGGTACGTGACATGTGACATGGCACAACTCACCGACGTTCGCGCCTTGCCTGGTGCGTACTGCAACATCAAAGGACGCGTGGTCGCCGATTTGCTGGTTGCGATGCGAGAGGGATCCCCCCTGCTGCTGGTGCACGCTTCCGTGCAGGGCAACGTGACTTCGACCCTGCAGAAATATCTGAACTTCGCGCGGTCCCGCTTCGCCCCGAGCGACGATGCACCCATTCTACTCGGCCTCATCGATCCGCCTGCGACACTGGGCGTGGGCACGGACGCCTGGACTGTGACCCCACTGCACTCGGGCATTGCCATCGGCATTCCTGGCGAAATACCCCGCGTGCTGCTGGCGTTGCCGTTCGACGACGCTGCGACGGTGTGGCAAGACTTCGAGTCGCGTTCGCAAACCGATGATGCGACGTCCTGGGATCTGCTCGACGTGCGCGCGAGGATGGTGCACATCAATGCGGCAACGTCGGAGGCATTTCTGCCGCAGATGCTCGACTACGATCGACACGGCGCCATCAGCTTCACGAAGGGTTGTTATCTGGGGCAGGAGGTGGTGGCGCGCACCCAACATCTCGGGGCGCCGAAGCGGCACCTCCACGCGCTGCGCTACGTGGGCACGCCACCGAGCCCTGGAACAGTTCTCACCCGTACCTCAGACGAACGACGCGCCGGCACGCTGGTCGCCAGCGCGTCATCGGGGGCTGGTCGCGGCGAGGCGCTTGCGGTGCTCAGCGACGACGTGTCGGGTACGCTGGCCGCACCCGGCGTTACATTCACGCCTCAGTAGTTTTGCTTCGCAGCCCGCGTCGGCACACCGCGACTACACCTAGCCGTAGAGCTTCTGGATGCTCGAAAAATCCAGCGCTCCGGCATCGTGCTGTTGCTTGAGCAGCCGATAGAGATTGCGCGCCAGTCCGCCCAGAGGAATAGCTGAATCCGTCGCGTCGGCTGCATCCATTGCCAACCCCAGATCCTTGATCATCAGATCGACGAGGAAGCCGCCCGCGTAGTCACGCGATGCCGGTACACCTTCCATCACGCCGGGATACGGGTTGTAAACATTCAATGACCAGTTGCCGCCCGACGAGCGCTTCATGATTTCGGACAACACCGCCGGGTCGAGGCCATTGGCAACGCCGAGCGCCAGCGCTTCTGCGGTACCGCTCATATGTATGGCCAGCAGCATGTTGTTGCAGATCTTCGCGACCTGCCCGGCACCGTGGGAGCCCGCATGGAAGATATTCGCCCCCATGTTGCCAAGGATCGGACGCGCCTGTTCGAGTACCGCAGCATCGCCACCAACGATGAACGTCAGCGTGCCCTTTTCGGCCCCCGCAGTGCCGCCCGATACCGGCGCATCAAGCATGCGGATTCGCCGCGTCAGTGCGGCTTCCGCCACGCGCCGCGCCGATTGCGGTGCGATCGTGCTGCAGTCGATGACAACGGTTTCCGTCGCGATGGCATCTAGCAGGCATTTGCCATTGGCATCGACTTGCAGATACAGACCTTCGACGTGCCGGCTGGCAGGCAGCATGCTGATGAAGTAGTCGGCACCGGCAGCGGCTGCCGCGGCCGATGTCGCAACTGTCGCACCACCGTCGCGCGCACGGTGCAACGCTGCTTCAACGAGATCGAACGCGGTCACGGAGTGCCCAGCTTTGATCAGGTTCAGCAACATGGGCGCACCCATGTTGCCCAGACCAACGAATCCGATGCTCGCCATCATTCCTCCTCGAGATCGTCCAGCGGGTTGTTGGGCCACGGCGGTTCAAAGTGCCCCATAACATAATCGTTAGGCAGGGTCACGAGGTCTGGGAACCGCCATTTCGGTGAATTGTCCTTTGCCACGATCAGGGCGCGCACCCCTTCCGCGAAGTCGGGATTGCGAGCGCAGTGCGTGGCGATACACAGCTCCATGCGATACGTATCGGCGAGCGACATGTCACCAACACGGCGCAACTGTTCATGCACGATCGCAACCGACGTGGGACAACCACGGCGCAGCGCCGCCAGTCCGCGGTCGATCCATGGGTCCTGCCCGGCAAGCGCCAGCAGCGCCCCGGCGGCAGCAACCGCAGTCTCTGGCAGTTCCGGCAGGGCACGTTCAAGCGCAGCGCGGTGTGCCACGAGCGGGCTGTCGGCGAGTGCGGGCGGCGCACACTTGGAAATTGCCTGCTCGATCGCCGCGTCATCCTGCGAATCGCCCCGCCAGTGGATCGTCGCGAGATGTTCCACCAGTTGCGGCCAGCCATCGGCCCCAATCGCATGAGTGGCGAGTCCGATATGCAGCGCGTCGGCCGCGTTCAAGTGGCTGCCCGTCATGCCGAGGAATGCTGCATAGGACACAGGCAGGCCCTTGAGAATCCACGATGCGCCGGCATCCGGAACCAGGCCGATCGTCACCTCGGGCATTGCGATGCGCGAGCGTTCCGTCACGAGGCGATAGCCTGATGCACCAAACAGACCCAATCCACCGCCCATGACGACGCCGTGACCGAAACAGAGCACTGGTTTTCGTATGCGGTGGATTGCGTAATCCACGCGATACTCGGCCGCGAAGAAACGGTCCGGGTAGTCATCGATCAGCTGCCTCGCGGCGTGGTTGCGCTGCATGGCGTAGTACAGTGCCTGGATATCGCCACCCGCACAGAACGCGCGCTCCCCCGCACCGCGCAGCAGAATCGCCGCGATGTCGGCGCGTGTGTTCCATGCGGCGAGCTTGGGCGCTAACAATTCGATCATCGGCAGCGACAGCGCATTCAGGGTCGCTTCAACATTGAGCGTGGCGATGCCCAGCAGGTGCCCGGATGCGGCGCGCCGCTCCTCGAACAGAACGACTTCGGCCGACTCAGGCCGCGGATCCAACCCGGTCAAGCGTTTTTCCACTGCGGCTTGCGCTTGCCGAGAAATGCGGCAACCCCTTCCGACTGGTCGAGCGTGTCGAACAGTTTGACGAAGGCTTCGCGTTCGGAGGCATAGGCAGATGCAATATTGCCAGCGCGCGCGCGCTGGATCAGATCTTTGCACGCGGCCACCGCGGGCGGACTCTGCCGCGTCGCCATTTCGGCCAGCGCGAGCGCGCGCCCCAGCGCCGCACCCTTCTCCACCATTTCTTCGATTAGGCCGATGCGAAGCCCGGTCTCCGCATCCAGCCGTTCGCCGCACAGAATCATCCGTTTCGCCCAACCCTCGCCCACCTGCCAGGCGAGATTCTGCGTGCCCCCGCCGCAAGGCAACAGTCCCACTGTGGCCTCGGGCAGGGCCAGCAGGGCTTGACGCTCCGCAATGCGAATGTCGCAGGCCAGCGCGCACTCCAGGCCACCACCCATCGCAAATCCATTGATGGCAGCAATCGTTACGCCGCGAAATGACGCGAGCGTTTCAAATGCACCACCGAAGGCCACCGACATCGTCGCAGCGACGGCTTTGTCGCCGTCGGCGAACAGTTTCAGATCCGCACCAGCAGAGAAGAATTTCTCGCCCTGCCCGGTCAGCACGATGGCATAGATCGACCGGTCGGCGCTGCATGCACGGACCAGTGCGGCAAGCCCATGCAGGCTGTCCTGATCCCACGTATTGGCGGGTGCATTGTTGATGGTGATCAACGCCGTATGGCCGCGCACCTCGAAGAGAAGTTTATCTGTCGTACTGCTGATCATCGAATCACCTCTGCCGCACCTTCCATCAACACCCGGCGCGCAATGATCACGCGCATGATTTCGTTCGTCCCCTCCAGAATCTGATGCACGCGGCTGTCCCTGACGTGCCGTTCGAGGGGAAATTCCTTGATATATCCATAGCCGCCGTGCAGTTGCAGCGCGTCGTTGCAGACGTTGAAGCCCACGTCGGTGGCGAAACGTTTGGCCATCGCGCAATACGTGGTGGCGTCCGCCTCCCCGTTGTCCAGTTTCCACGCTGCCATGCGCACCATGGCGCGCGCCGCGACCAACTCCGTGGTCATATCCGCCAGCTTGAACTGCAGCGCCTGAAAACTGGCGAGGGTCTGACCAAACTGCTTGCGCTGCAGCATATAGCTGGCCGCCTGCTCCAATGCCGCCTGCGCCGTGCCGAGCGAGCACGTGGCAATGTTGATGCGCCCGCCGTCGAGGCCGCGCATCGCAATCTTGAAGCCGTCTCCTTCTGCGCCCAGCCGATTGTCCAGCGGGATTGCGGCACCATCAAAATTGATCTGTCGCGTGGGCTGGCTGTTCCAGCCCATCTTGGCTTCCTTGCGCCCGTAGCTGATCCCGGGGCAGTCCGCAGGCACGAGAAAACTGCAGACGCCGCCGGCGCCCGGATGCACGCCCTTGCCATCTTCCAGACGTGCCATCACCACCAGCACATCGGTGTCGCCGGCGCCGGAAATGAATACCTTGGTGCCGTTCAATACATACCCGTCGTCCTGCCGCTTCGCGATAGTTTTCAACGACGCCGCATCGGACCCCGAATTGGGTTCCGTCAGGCAATATGACGCGAGCTTTTCGCCCGTGACGAGTTGGGGACACCACTGGGCCTTCAGCGCCGCGGAGCCGAACGTGGCGATCATCCACAGCGCCATGTTATGGATGGTGATGAACGCGGTGGTAGAAGTGCAGCCCGCCGCCAGTTCTTCGATGATCAAACTCGAATCCAGGCGCGACAGGCCCAGCCCACCGTCGGCGACCGGCGTGTAGAGCGCACAGAAGCCGAGGTCTCCCGCACGGCGAATCACATCCTTCGGAAAGTGCTGCTCCTCGTCCCAACGCGCCGCATGAGGGGCGAGTTCGCCCGACGCGAACCGGCGCGCCGCGTCACGGTACGCCTGCTGTTCCTCGGTGAAGCCGAAGTCCACGACTACTGCAACTTGATGGTCATGTTGGAGCCAACGGCAGACGACTCGTCGAACCAACGCGCTGTGACGGTCTTCGTCTCCGTGTAGAACCGCACGGCCTGTTTGCCGTAGGCATGCTGGTCGCCGAAGAACGACTGCTTCCACCCGGTGAACGAAAAGAACGGCAGCGGCACAGGAATCGGTATGTTGATGCCTACCTGGCCGACTTCCACTTCGTGCTGATATTTGCGCGCAGCACCGCCACTGGAGGTGAAAATTGCGGTGCCATTGCCGTACGGATTGGCATTCACCAGGGCGATGGCCGCATCCAGGTCGTCAACTGCCGTGGTGAGCAGGACAGGCCCGAAGATCTCTTCACGATAGATGGTCATGGAAGTATCGACGTCGGTGAACAGCGTTGGGCCCAGCCAGTTGCCGTCGGGGAAGCCCGGTACGGTGCAGTCGCTGCCATCGAGCACGCAGTTCGCACCCTCTTCCTTGCCCTTGGCGATAAACCCCAGAATGCGTTGTTTCGCGCCGGCGTTGATCTGCGGGCCGTACGCTGCATCCTTCGAATCCCACGGTCCTGGTTTGACTTTCTCCATGGCCGCTTTCAGATCAGGCAGCCATTGTTGCGCGGTGCCAACGAAGACTGCCACGCTGATCGCCATGCAGCGCTGCCCAGCCGCGCCGCACGACGCCCCCACCAGATTGCTGATGACCTGCTCCTTGTTGGCATCCGGCATGATGACCATATGATTCTTCGCACCGGCCATGGCCTGCACGCGCTTCAGATGCTGCGTCGCCGTACGGTAGACATGCTGCGCAACCGGCACCGATCCAACAAACGAAATCGCTTTGACATCCGGATGCGTCAGCAGGGCATCCACCTGCTCACGGCCGCCGTGGATCAACTGCAGAACGCCCTTCGGTGCCCCGGCTTCCACGAATAGCTCAACGAGGCGATTCGGCGTCATTGGGTCCTGTTCGGACGGCTTGAGCACGAAGGTATTGCCACACGCAATGGCCATGGGAAACATCCACAGTGGAATCATGGCCGGAAAGTTGAATGGCGTGATCCCCGCGCAAACACCCAACGGCTGAACGTAGCTGTACGAATCGATGCGGCGTGCCACGTTTTCGACGGTTTCGCCCATCATCAGCGACGCCACGTTGCAGGCGTGCTCCACCACTTCGATGCCGCGCCATACATCGCCCTGGGCGTCGGCGAAGGTCTTGCCCGTTTCGCGAGAAAGGATTTTCGCTACATCGTCCTGGTGTTTCTTCAGCAGGTCCTGATACCGAAGCAGGACGCGCGCGCGCTCGGGCGTGGGGACTTCACGCCACGTTTGAAAGGCTTCCTTGGCGCTGGCGACGGCGCGGTTGATTTCCAGCGGTGTGGCGAAAGGCACATCACATAGCACGGTCTGGGTAGCCGGATCCGTGACAGGGAGGCTTTCGTTGCTGTCACTCGTGACAAACTCGCCGCCAATGAACAGGGGCAATTTCTGCGCCATATCGGCACCTCTTATCGGGTCAGGAAAGTGGGGCATGATCGCACACTCGGGGGCGCGGATGCATCGCGCGCCTCGGCTGCACGCGGGATCGCCGCGTCAATCCACGGCGAACCAATCGATGGGCGACGCGCCGTGCGCAACGAGATATTGATTGGCACGCGAGAAGTGTCGGCAGCCCAGAAAACCACGGTGCGCGGACAACGGTGATGGATGCGGCGCGGTGAGTACGCAGTGGCGCGCCCGGTCCACGATGGCGCCTTTCTTTTGAGCGTAGCTGCCCCACAGCATGAACACCAGATGGTCGCGCTGCGCATTGAGAATCTCGACAATCCGGTCTGTGAAGGTTTCCCAACCGCGGCCCTGGTGCGAGCCTGCGCGTCCGTGCTCCACCGTCAGCACGGCGTTGAGCAGCAGCACGCCCTGCCTCGCCCAGGGCGTAAGGCAGCCGCGCCCCGGCGCGAGGCTTCGCGCCGGATTACCACCCGGCACCTCCGAATCTGCCATGTCGGTATTAATCTCGCGAAAGATATTCTGCAGCGAGGGCGGTTCCGTAACGCCGCTGCGCACCGAAAAGCACAGCCCATGCGCCTGGCCGGCGCCGTGATACGGATCCTGGCCGATGATCACCACCCGCACGGCCGGCAACGGCGTCAGATCGAGTGCCGCGAAAAATTCCGGGCCGCGCGGGTAGACGGTTTTGCCGGCGCCACGTTCCTTGCGCAGGAACGCGCGCAGGTTCTGCATGTAGGTTTTGTCGAATTCCGCCAGCAGGACGTTCTTCCAGGATGGGTGCAATACCACGCGCTCGTGCGCTGGCGCACCGTCGGTCATTCGTCGCGGTCTCGCGGCCGCATATGCGGAAACAGCAGCACGTCGCGGATGGAACTGGAATTGGTGAGCAGCATCACCAGTCGGTCGATCCCGATGCCTTCCCCTGCAGTCGGGGGCAGACCGTATTCGAGCGCGGTGATGTAGTCATCATCGAATGCCATGGCGTCTTCATCGCCGGCGTTCTTCAGTGCCGCCTGCTCACGAAAACGTTCGGCCTGGTCATCGGCATCATTCAACTCAGAAAATCCATTGGCGATCTCGCGGCCCGCGATGAACAGCTCGAATCGATCGGTTACGAGCGGGTTGGCATCGTTGCGTCGCGCCAGCGGTGAGATTTCTGCCGGATACTGGGTGATGAATACTGGGAAGGTCAGACGTTCCTCGACGCGCGCCTCGAACAGCTCGGCCTGCAGGCGCCCCAGCCCCCAACCGGCGTCGGGGTTCTGGTTCATATCGCGCAGGACCGCGCGCAATGCCAGCGGATCGTTTATCACCTGCGGCGATACACCGGCATAGCGCACGATTGCGTCGGCCATGGTGAGGCGTTCGAAGGGCTTGGCGAAGTCGATTGACTCGCCCTGGAAACTGATCGATGTATCACCCAGCGCGCGCAGCGCTACCGAGCGCAGCAGTTCCTCGGTGAGGTCCATCAGCTCGTGGTAATCGCTGTATGCCTGGTAGAACTCGAGCATCGTGAACTCCGGATTGTGCCGCGGCGACAGCCCTTCGTTACGAAAATTCCGATTGATCTCGAAGACCCGCTCGAAGCCGCCCACCACCAGGCGCTTCAAATACAACTCCGGCGCGATGCGCAGATACAGCGGCAGATTCAGCGCGTTGTGATGCGTCTCGAATGGCCGTGCTGCAGCACCGCCTGGAATCACCTGCATCATCGGGGTTTCTACTTCGAGAAAACCACGCGTGACAAAGAACTCACGCACAGCCGCAATCACCGCCGTGCGCGTTTCGAACAACGCCCGGCTCGCATCATTCATCATCAGATCAAGATAGCGTTGCCGATAGCGCGTTTCCTGGTCGGTCAGGCCGTGAAACTTTTCTGGCAGCGGCCGCAACGATTTTGCCAACAGGCGGATTGAGCGGCCTTCCACTGTCAACTCGCCCTTGTTGGTTCGAAACAGCGTGCC
>JAQBCT010000238.1:0-2919 GCA_032124855.1 Gammaproteobacteria bacterium | reverse complement strand
AGGGCCAGGCGCCGCCCATGGATGTGGCGTGGCTGCGCCTGCCGCGCCGCGCCGACGACGGCGATGAGGCGGGCAATTTCTATATCGGTGGCGGTCGGATGCTGGTGATGCTGAATCGCCCCACGCAGTGGCAGATCGGCTATGTATTCACGAAGGGTGACTTTCACGCGGTCAAGGAACACGGGCTCGACGCCTTCCGTCAATCCGTTGTCGAACGCGTGCCCTGGCTCGCCGATCGGGTGGCGGCCATCATCGACTGGAGCGACGTGCATCTGTTGTCGGTGAAGTCGGACCGCCTGGCGCGCTGGCATTACCCCGGCGTGCTGTTCATTGGCGATGCCGCTCATGTCATGTCGCCGGTGTTCGGCGTGGGCATCAACTACGCGATTGCCGACGCGGTGGAGGCGGCCAATGTACTGGGCGAATACCTCTGCGTGGGCGAGGCGCCGGATGAAGCGCTGGCACAGGTACAGGCCCGGCGCGAGCGTCCGACGGCGATCATCCAGCGGTTTCAGGGTGTGGTGCAGCAACAGATCGTGCGCCGCGCGCTCGCTGAAAAGGATTTCGATCTGCCGCTGATCGCGCGACTCGTGCTGCGTGTGCCGCATTTGCGCGACATACCGGCGCGCATCATTGCGCAGGGGCTCACGCCGCTGCGTATCCGCGATCCCGTGTAGGACATTTGCCCTGTTGCGGGCGTGGGCGCGTCGGCTATCTTGGGACGCTGCGATGTTGCGGAGATGACATTGTGAAAATCCGGCGGGCGAAGACGAACAACGGCTGGATTCTGGGGGTGGAGGGCGAGGATATGCTCGTCTTCAAAGGCATCCCCTACGCGGCAGCGCCCGTGGGATCTTTGCGCTGGCAGCCGCCCCAGGACGTCGAGCCGTGGGCAACCGATCGCGATGCGACCGGCTTCGGACCATCGGCCATGCAAGGCAGCCTGGGTGAAATGGGCGAGATGATCGGTGTCGCGTCCGGTCCCATCTCCGAGGACTGCCTGACGCTCAACATCTTCACGTCGAGCCTGTTCGACGAACTGCGTCCGGTGATGGTGTGGATCCACGGCGGCGGCAATGTGGTGGGCTCGAGCGCGCAGCCCCGCTTCAACGGCGAACATCTCGCCCGCCGCGCCAGGGTGGTGGTGGTGACCATCAACTATCGCCTGGGCGCATTCGGTTTTCTGCATGCACCGGAACTGGGCGCCACCGGCAACGAAGCGTTGCTCGATCAGATCGCCGCATTGCGTTGGGTGCGCCGCGAGATCCGTCGCTTCGGCGGAAATCCCGACAATGTCACCGTCTTCGGCCAGAGCGCAGGCGCGTTCGACATCGTCCAGCTGATGGGCATGGAAGCGGCCGAGGGCTGCTTCGACAGAATTGCGCTGATGAGCGGTTCGCTGACGCCGCAGGTGCTGAGCGATGAGGCGCATGCGACTGCAGCACGATTCGCCGAGGCATTCGGCGGCTTCGAGGCGCTGCGTGATGTCCCGGCGCAGCAGATTCTGGATCACCAGCTGGCGCTCACCGGCGGTGGGCTTGCAGGCGCGGTGCGTTTCGGTCCTGTTCGCGATGGCGTCTTGATTCGTGAGGATGCCGCGGTTCCCATCGGCACCGGTCGGTTTACGCAAGGCATTCCCCTCATGCTGGGCACCACGCGCGACGAATGGGGACTTTGGACGGCGATGAACCCCGTGCTGCAACAACTTGATGAAGCGGGGCTGGAGAAACTGGCGCGGCGGTTGTTTGGCAAGCATGTCCGCGCGGGCATCGAGGTGTACCGCGACTCCCGCGGCCGTGCGGGTGAAGAGATCAGTCCGGTTGCACTGTGGCGGGCCATGATGACGGATTCGATGTTCCGCATTCCTGCTACACGCACGGCGCAGTTGCACGCGCAACACACCGAAACCACGTGGATGTATCGGTTCGACTATCCATCGCCCGCCCTGGAGGGACGCCTGGGTGCGTGTCATTCACTGGACGTGCCGTTTGTCTTTGGCACGGTGGGCGTTGGCGAACTGCAGCGACTGTGCGGCACCTCGCGGCTGGTGCCCTTTCTGTCGGAGGTGCTGGTCGATACATATTGCACCCTGGCCCGGCGCGGTGATCCGTCGAACGCGAACCTGCTCAGCTGGCCCTCCTACGAACCGGCGCAGCGCGCGACCATGGTGCTGTCCATGGAGTCGCATCTGGAAGAAGCGCCGGAGGAAGATCTGCGACAGTTCTGGGAAGCGCTGCAGTTTTGAGACAACGCGGGCGGACGCCAGCTTATTTCCTCGTCATCTTCGGCCCACCGGCCGTCGGAAAGATGGCGGTGGGTCGCGCCATCGAGCAGGCGACGGGCATCGGCCTGTTCCACAACCACATGACCATCGAGCCGGTGCTGAAATTCTTCGACTTCGGCACGCCGGCGTTTGGCCGTCTGGTGGGCAATTTTCGTCAGGCGCTGATTGCCGAGGTCGCCGCCAGCGAATCGCCGGGCCTGTGTTTCACCTTCGTCTGGAATCTGGACGACGAGAGCGACCGGCACTTTCTGGAGGCGGCCTGCCGGCCGTTTCGTGCGGCCGGCGCGACGATTGCCTTCATCGAATTGAAGGCGGATCTCGCCGTGCGTCTGCAGCGCAATCGTTCGCTTCAGCGTCTTGCCGAGAAACCCTCGAAACGTGATCTCGCAACTTCAGAAGCGAATCTGCTGAAGCTGGATCATCTGCGGCTCAACAGCGCAGGTTCAATTGGCTTCGCCGATCCGCATCTCGTTATCGACAACACCCATCTGCGTCCTGAGCAGGTCGCCGATACCGTGATTGAAGCGCTGGCGATTCCGCGTTGTTGAGCACTCCGACGACGCTTCTAGGGCGCGCCCCGCAGGAGCGGCCTGTGGGAATGGGCTTGTGGAATGGGCCTGTGGGAGGGGCTTCAG
>JAQBCT010000237.1:0-2726 GCA_032124855.1 Gammaproteobacteria bacterium | reverse complement strand
GGATCTTGGCGAACCTGCTGATGGCGATTGAGAGTGCCTGCATTCCGCTGCCCTCGGAAATCATCATGCCGTTTTCGGGCTATCTCGTATCCCAGGGCCAGATGGATCTCACCTGGGTGGCGCTGGCCGGCGCATTCGGCTGCGTGGTGGGTTCGATTCCGGCGTATTACCTGGGCATGTTCGGCGGCCGGCCATTGATTGAACGTTACGGAAAATATGTGCTGATCTCGCGGCATGATCTGGACATGGCGGATCGCGCCTTCGCACGACACGGCGAAATCATCATTTTTCTCGGCCGCCTGTTGCCGGTGGTTCGAACGTTCATCGCATTCCCGGCCGGCGTGGCACGCATGGCGATGGGACGCTTCATCGCTTACACCTTTGTCGGCTCGCTGATCTGGTGCTGGGCGCTCGCCTACCTGGGAAAACAGCTGGGCGACAACTGGGATACGCTGAAACCGTATTTCCACGAGTTCCATCTGGTATTCGCCGCGGTGTTCGGTGCACTGCTGGTGTGGTACGTGTGGCGGCACATCAAACACAGCCGCATGCCGTAGCGATCAGCGATCGGCTCCAGGCATCGCGCGCCGGAATTCCGCTTCGTGATACTCCACCTTGCGGCCTTTCACGATCTCAAGCTTCGGCGTTTTCTTCGTGTACCACGCACCCGACAATCCCGGAAAGGGGAACGGGACGAGGAAGCGCTTCAATTCAGATTTCTGTTCGAAACATTGTTCGATCTCGCCCAGTTCGCTGAGCACGCAATACTCCAGCGCCGGGTGATATAGCGATCCGTCGCCGTCGGCCTTTGGGCGCACCTTCACTTCACGACGCTGCCCATCGGTCACAGCATAGAGCGTGTTGTCTGCAGAGATGCTCTTCAGCAGTTTGAGTGTCGCGACGTACTGCCGATCGGCGCCATCGCGCGCAATCGCCAGCAGCAGATCGTTGGAACGCACCGCATGAACGCGCGCGGGACAACGACCCCAGTCGAAGTCGAAACGGGCATCCAGCTGCGCCGCTGACGCGTCTTCGGTTGACGGCGCCTTCGCGATCCGCAGCGTCAACAACGCGCCGGTCGTCGAATTGCAGCCAAAGCCCAACAGATCCAGCGCCTCATCGTTCGCCGCCGCTTCCGCGTCCATGAAGAACGCGACGGTGAGCCGGTTGCCTGCATCCAGTGCGAGGCGCATCACGGGCAATTCCAGTTCGTAGCGGCTGAGTTGCGTGCTCCACTGGCCTTCGTAGTCACCCAGATACTCACCAACGCGTGCGACATCCGCCTTCGGCACGACACCATCCTTGATCGTGGCGCCCTGTGCTGCCGCGGCTGCGAGCAGCGCAACCGCGCAGACCAGGAACAACGTTCGTGCCACGCGCATCAGCGCAGCTTCAGCAGCAGCATCAACAACAGCGGGGTACCCAGTGCCTGCAACAACATGAAGCGCACTAGGACCTGCGTGCCGGACCAGCCGAGGTTTTTTCGCATGTGGTCGTGCAGCGGATAGCGCACGCTGCGGAAAATGGGGATTCGAAAGAAACGCAGCAGCGCCACTTTCAGCAGGCCAGTACCACCATTCACGAGCACCACGGTGGCCACTACCAGAATCAGAAACGGGTTGCCGCTGGCCAGCACCAGTACGCCCATCAGCAGCCCGATGGGCCGCGAACCAGCGTCGCCCATCAGCACCACGCTGGGGTTGCAGTTGTACCAGAGATACCCGGCCAGACAGCCCACCATCGCAAACGCCAGCATCGACCAGGCCGGGCCGTTGGCGTAGTGGGGCACCAGCAGGTATGCAGAAATATCTTTGTGCCCAACGATGCCGTAGAGGATCGCGCCGAGAAAGACCAGCGCCATGGCAGACAGGCTGCCCGACAGGCCGTCCACGCCGTCGGTGGCGTTGGTGGAATTGATCGTCACCCAGATCAGCAAAGAACCCAGCGTAATGAACAGCCAGGCATCGATGTGCAGCGGCGTTTTGAGGAAGGGCAGCCACACCTCAAAGCCACTGAGATGACAAACGGCTATTGCGGCGATCACGCTGATGACGAGATCGCAGGCGCCCAGCGCGTATTCACTCCAGCCGCCGCGCGTCTTGTCATCCAGAAAGCCTATGAGCATGGCGGCAAGCGCGCAGCCAATGATCAGCAGATACGGCCACTGCAGCGGTACGACCAACAGACCGACTAAGGCGAAGATGGGTACGAAGATGATACCGGCGCCCATCGGTTTGCCTACACTCACCTCGGCATCCACCGCGTGTGCGCGGCCCTGATCCTTGGGCAGCAGCCCCCAGTACCTCGGCAACGCCCAGAACGTCAGGATCACCGACAGCCCACCCGCCATGCCGGCGAGAAACAGGTAGCTGGTGAACAGCCGCAGAGGGCCGAACAGATGGCCGAAGTGCTCAGCGAGTGCTTGAAGGATGGTGCAATCTCCCCGGTGCGAAGTCGAAAGTTCAAATTGTGGGGGAACATGTAGGAGGGGCTGTAGGAGGGGCTGTAGGAGGGGCTTTAGCCCCGATCCCTGTTTGCAGCCTTCTCACACAAGGATCGGGGCTAAAGCCCCTCCTACAAATTGACATCCCACATCCAACCCGCCTCCCACACAGCTGCTTCAGCGCCCAACATAGTTGGGCGCGCGCTTTTCGAGAAACGCCGCCACACCTTCGCGGGAATCTTCGGTTTTACGCAGTTCGCTGATTTGGGCAATGGCCCATGCG
>JAQBCT010000236.1:0-11077 GCA_032124855.1 Gammaproteobacteria bacterium | reverse complement strand
AGCGATGCCGATGCCGCTCGTGCACCACGTCCGCCGCGTAGATCGCGCGCGCGCGTGAGTTGCTGGTGAGATTGCAGGCCTGTTCGCCGAGGCGCATCGTGCCGCCCAGATCGCCGTTGGCTGAGCGTTGCGCGCTGCTGCCATCGCGCTCCACCCACTCGGTGATCAATGCGATCACCGGGTGCGGCGAATTGGGATTGATCTCGGTGGAATGCGCATCAGGCAGGCCCACGACGTGCCGCGCGAAGTCGATCACGGCGGCATGCAGGCCGTAGCAGATTCCCAGATAAGGGACCTTGTTCTCGCGCGCGTACTGCGCGGCCTTGATTTTGCCCTCGAAGCCGCGCTGACCAAAGCCACCCGGCACCAGAATGGCCTCCACCTCTTCGAGCACCGCAGTGCCGTTGGTCTCGAGATCTTCGGCATCGATATAGCGGATGTCTACTTTGGTGAGCGTCTGAATGCCAGCATGCACCACCGCTTCGTTGAGCGATTTGTAGGCATCGAGCAGATCCAGATATTTACCCACGATGGCGATGCGTACGCGGTGCTCGGGATGCAACTGGGCATCAACGACGCGGTGCCACTCGGACAAATCCGCTTCGGGACATTCCAGGCCAAATTTCTCCACCACCAGCGCGTCGAGTTTCTGCTCGTGCAGCATGGCGGGCACCTGGTAGATCGACGGCGCATCGGGCACCGAGATCACCGCGCGTTCCTCGACGTTGGTGAACAACGCGATCTTGCTGCGCAACGACTTGGGGATGGGTCGGTCGGATCGACACGCGAGCACGTCGGGTTGCAGGCCGATGGAGCGCATCTCCTTGACCGAGTGCTGCGTCGGCTTGGTTTTGATCTCGCCGGCGCTTGGAATATAGGGCACCAGCGTCAAATGAATGAACTTTGTACGTGCGCCGCCGACTTCCAGGCGCAATTGCCGGATGCCTTCGAGAAACGGTTGCGATTCGATATCGCCGATCGTGCCGCCAATCTCGACGATGACGATATCGTAGCCTTCACCCGCGAGTCGGATGCGCCGTTTGATCTCGTCGGTGATATGCGGGATCACCTGCACGGTGCCGCCCAGATAGTCGCCGCGGCGCTCCTTGCGGATAACCTCGGCGTAGATCGAGCCGGTGGTGAAGTTGTTGATGCGTGACATGCGCGTTCGCAGGAATCGCTCGTAGTAGCCAAGGTCGAGATCCGTCTCGGCACCATCGGCAGTGACATAGACCTCGCCGTGCTGGAATGGACTCATCGTGCCCGGATCCACGTTGATGTACGGATCCATCTTGACGATGTTGATCTTGAGGTTGCGCGCCTCGAGCACAGCAGCGAGCGAGGCGGTGAGGATGCCCTTGCCAAGGGACGAAACCACACCACCAGTGACAAATATGTAACGCGTCATGAGTGTGCCATCTTGCTGTGGGTGCGCGCAGCGCGGGAAGCAGGCGATGCGCGCAAGATGGGGGGGCAGACTAACAAAAGGCCCCTTCCAGCACAATGAAACGCACGCGGCGAGTCATGCAATCGCATCGTTCGGACGCGGTTGCCACTCAACGCGCCACGCCGCAGCTGACGTATCTGCAAACGCGGCGTCCACCGCAATTCCGGGCACCACTGCAAGCTGTTGCCCCACATAGAGCAGCGGATAGTGAACGCGTTGCCATGGCGGAACGCGCGCTTCCTGCAGCAAGCGTTTGACCGTGCGCGAGCCGCGGCCGCCGGGCAGGCGCAACCTGTCGCCGCCACGGCGCGGCCGCACCCACACCCGTTGCGTCGTGGCGTCGAGACCGGCGTCAGCGGCGCCATCGACAACGCCTGGCATGCGTGTGCTGATCAAGCACCCTCCCGGGAGTGTCAATCGCTCACCGAGCAACCATTCGATCGCCGAGAAATCTGCACTGCCGTGTTCGGTGAGATACAACCGATCCTGATAGCGGCGGACACCGAGCACGTCACTAACCGCAACGAAAGGCATCCGATCCGGTGGCGCACACGCCTGGTGCAGAATTTCCTTGAGCGCCGATCCGCGAACCCCTTGGACGCCTGCCCGCGCCAACCAGCGTCGCACCAGCGGCTCGCTCGAACTGCCCGCACGCAGCGGCGCCACAGCGAGTGCGCCGGATGCATCCACTGCCTCCTCGAGTTGACGATCCAGCGCCGCGTGCACGTGCAGCGCGGCGGCGTCAGAGCGTTGCGCCGCACGTGCCAGGCGCTGTGCGACGTCGGGCCAGCGCTCGCGCAGCGCTGGAAGCACGGCGCGGCGCAGATAGTTGCGGTCGGCGTCGATCGCCGCGTTGCTGTCGTCTTCGATCCACTCGATTTTTTGCGCTGCAGCCCACGCGTATAACTCGGACCGGGTAAATCCAAGCAGCGGCCGCAGAAGCGTTGCCGCGCCGATACGGCGACTGGACGGAATGCCCGCCAGCGCATGGTCAGCGCCACCGCGCAGGAGTCGCCACAACACGGTTTCGGCCTGGTCATCGAGATGATGCCCGAGCAGCAGTACATCCCCCGCCCCGAGCAGCGCCTCGAATGCGGCGTAGCGGGCCTGGCGCGCCGCGCCTTCAACGCTGCCACCGGAGGCGACGGAAACGGCCCGGATACAAACACCGATGCCCAGCTGGTCCCCAACGGATTGACAATGGCGCTGCCACTCGTGTGCGCGTGCGTTCAAGCCGTGGTTGATATGCAATGCCAGCAATCGCTGCGAGTCACCGAGCGCCTGCGCCGCGGCGTAGAGCAACACCGAAGAATCCAGCCCGCCTGAGAATCCGACGACAACACGCCCGCGATACGACGCGAGCGCCGTGGACACCGCGGCTTCGATGGTCTTGTGGGAATTCACGCGGCCGAGCGGCGGTAGTGCAGGCCCACCTGGTCGGCACCAAACTCGTTGCGCAACGAGGACAGCAGCGCATCCGTCGGTGCGACACGCCATGCGCTGCCCAGTACCAGGCGACCCTCGGCTTCCGATGTGCGGTAGATCACCGCCACGCGGCAGCCATCGTGGCGGTGTGGCTCCAGCAGACGTTTCAAGCAGGCAGCCAGATCGTCGTTGACGCGCCCGCCGCCGATGTCGATCTGCACACAGTCTGCAAAGCGGCGACGCGCCTCCTCCATCGTGTGCACCTGGTTCACGCGCAGCTTCAGCCCGTCGGAATACTCATCGCTCTGCACCTCCCCTTCCACGATCAGCACCGCGTCCTTGAATATCTTGGCCTTGTGCTGTTCGTAAACATCGGCGAATACCGAAAGCTCGATGCGCCCGCTGCGATCGTCGAGCACCGTGAAGGCGAGCGTATCGCCTTTCTTGCTTCGCATGGTTCGCGTCGACACGACGAGTCCGGCTACTACCTGATTGCCGCGCTCCGCCTTCAGCTCCGCGATTCGAATCGGGCAGAAATCGCGAATCTCGTCGAGATAGTCGTCTATCGGATGGCCCGTGAGGTAGAGACCCAGCGCCTCCTTCTCAGCATCGAGCCGTTCCCGGCGCGTCCAGACGTGCTGTACGGTCTGACTGATGCGCAGGTCGGCCTGCACGGCAGACGGTCCGCCAAACAGATCGTCGATCCCGCTGGCTGCGTTATGCGCATCCTGTTCGGCGCCATGCAGGGCGGCGTCGAGTTCAGCCAGCAAACGGCAGCGCACCGCATCTACCGACTCGGCGACTTGCGCAAACGCATCCATCGCGCCGGCTCGGATGAGCGCTTCGACAACCCGCCGATTGGCCTTGCGCGAATCAATGCGCAAACAGAAATCGTAGAGATCGCGAAACGGTCCAGCCGCGGCGCGACTGGCACAGATCGCCGCAACCGGACCCTCGCCGACGCCGCGAATTGCACCGAGCCCATAAACGATTCGTGCGTCGCGCACGGAGAAGCGGAAGCGACTGACATTGATGTCGGGCGAGTCGAGTCGCAGACCCGCGCGGCGTACCTCTTCAACCAGCATGACGATCTTGTCGGTGTGCTGCATATCGGCCGATAGCACGGCCGACATGAAGCGTTCGGGGTGATGCGCCTTAAGCCACGCGGTTTGATAGCTGATCAGCGCGTAAGGCGCCGCATGGCATTTGTTGAAGCCGTACCCGGCGAACTTCTCCATCTGACTGAACAGTTGCTCGGCTTTGTCGGCCGCGACACCATTTGCCAACGCGCCCGCCTTGAAGATGTCGCGCTGCTGCGCCATCTCCTCCACCTTTTTCTTGCCCATCGCGCGACGCAGGAGATCGGCCGCGCCCAGGCTGTAGCCGGCAATCACCTGGGCGATCTGCATCACCTGTTCCTGATAGACCATGATGCCGTACGTGGGCGAGAGAATCGGCTCGAGGCGCGGGTCCAGATAGTCCACGCGCTCCTGGCCATGCTTGCGTCGGACGAAATCCGGAATGAGATCCATCGGACCGGGACGGAACAGTGCCGTCAGCGCAATGATGTCCTCGAAGCGGTCCGGTTTCGCCTGCTTCAGCAGGTCGCGCATGCCGCGGGATTCGAACTGGAACACCGCGGTGGTCTCTGCGTTCTTCAGCAAGTCGAACACCAACGGATCATCAAGGGGGATGTCGGCAATATCGAGCGGCTGCGTCTTTGCATCGGGCGCATCGTTGATGGACGCCACCGTCCAGTCGATGATTGTCAGCGTCTTCAAGCCGAGGAAGTCGAACTTGACGAGACCGGCCCGCTCCACGTCGTCCTTGTCGAACTGCGACACGAGGCTGCCGCTTGCATCGTCCATGTACAGCGGCACGAAATCGGTGAGTTTCGAAGGCGCGATCACGACCCCGCCGGCATGTTTGCCGACGTTGCGCACAATGCCTTCGAGTTTGTAGGCCATGTCCATGATTTCGCCGACCTCGTCGTTGGCGGCGACGAACTCGCGCAGCTCGGCAGTCTCGGCCATCGCACGCTGCAGCGTCATCCCCACTTCGAACGGAATCAGTTTCGACAGCCGGTCCGCCAATCCATAAGGTTTGCCCTGGACCCGCGCCACGTCGCGGACCACGGCTTTAGCGGCCATCGTACCGAATGTGGCGATCTGGCTGACCCGGTCGTGCCCGTAGTGTTCCGCCACATGGGCAATCACCGCATCGCGCCCGACCGTGCAGAAGTCGATATCGAAGTCGGGCATCGAGACACGTTCCGGGTTCAGCAGGCGTTCGAAAAGCAAGTCGTATCCAAGGGGATCAACATTGGTGATGCCGAGCGAATACGCAACCAGCGACCCTGCCCCCGAGCCGCGCCCGGGTCCCACGGGAATCTGCTGACGCTTTGCCCAGTTGACGAACTCCATCACGATCAGAAAATAGCCGGCAAAGCCCATCTGGTTGATGGTGTCGAGTTCTCGATCGAGCCGCGCGTTGTACACGTCACGCTGCTCTGCGGTCAGCTCGATTGCACGACGCGCGCTCTGCGCCAGACGCTCACCTAGTCCCTGGCGCGCTGCGCTCGCCAGATAATCACCCAGGTGCACACCCGCGGGAATCGGATAATCGGGCAAGTAGTATTTGCCGAGTTCAATGCGAACACTGCAACGTTTGGCGATTTCGAGTGCGTTGTGCAGCGCCTCCGGGATATCCGCGAACAACGCGTTCATCTCGACCGCACTCTTGAAATACTGCTCTTCACTGTAGCGACGTGGCCTGCGCGGATCGTTCAGCGTGCGGCCTTCCTGGATACACACGCGCGTCTCGTGCGCCTCGAAATCGTCGCGCGCCAGGAAACACACATCGTTCGTTGCAACGACCGGCAGATCGAGCGTCGCCGCAAGGTCCACAGCAGCGCGGCAATAGCGATCCTCGTTGTCACGATGGGTGCGCTGCAGTTCGACGTAGTAGCGGTCACCGAATACCTCGTGCCACTGCGCAGCGCACGTCTTCGCCCGCGCAACGTCGCCGCGCAGAAGCGCGGCACCCACGTCGCCCTTCGCGGCACCAGAGAGCATGATCACACCGTCGCTATGCGCGACCAACCACGCCCTTTCAACGGTGCCCTTGCGGACATTTTCCTGATACGTGCGCGATACCAGAGCGATGATATTGCGGTAACCGATTTCATCCGCGGCCAGCACCAGACAGTTATACGGCGTCTGGCTTTCATCGCCCGGATCGACGAACGTCAGATCGGCACCGATGAGAGGCTTGACCCCCTCGGAGCGACACGCATCGTAGAACTTGATGAGTCCAAATAGATTCGCCCGGTCGCTGATCGCAACGGCGGGCATATCCAGCGCGCTGGCTTGCGCCGCCAGCCCTTGCACCTTTATTAAGCCGTCAGCGATGGAATATTCGCTGTGAATACGCAGGTGAACAAAGGGTTCAGTCATCTTCACTGGTCCCCGAACATCGCGATACCGTCGGACTCAGCGTGCACTTGCCGAACCGGGGCGAAGCTGCGGCGGTGTAACGGGCTGGGCCCGAAACGATCGAGCGCCTCGAGATGCGCGGCGGTTGCATAGCCCTTGTGGCGTTCGAATCCGTAGTTGGGGAAGTGCGCCGCGGCACGATCCATTTCGCCATCTCGCATCACTTTGGCGACGATCGACGCCGCGCTGATCGACGCCACCTTGTCGTCGCCACCCACCACCGCCACTGCGGGTACGAGTAGCGCTGGTGTGACATTGCCATCCACATAGACGACGTCCGGTTGAATCGACAGGTTGGCCACAGCGCGCTGCATGGCCAGCAGTGTGGCGCGCAGAATGTTGAGCTCGTCGATTTCCGCAACCTCAGCCCGACCCACACCGACGGCGAGCGCCTGCGCGTGGATGAGCTGCGCGAGTTCAGCGCGACGCGCAGCAGTCAGCTTCTTGGAATCGCGCAACCCACTGACGGGCCGCGCAGGGTCGAGAATGACAGCGGCTGCGATCACCGGACCTGCCAGCGGACCGCGCCCCACCTCGTCCACGCCGGCGACAATCAGGATCGGCATCGGCTGGTCATCGAATAGATCCATGCGCAATTCCTGTCAGCGGCGGCGTGATTTCGATGTCATCAATTCAGTCGCTCTTCTCCACGCAAACGATCTCGGCTGAGCAGGCAAGTGTCCCGTCGACATGCGCCTGCGCATCGAACTTGGCCACGCCACGCCTGTTTGCCAACAGGCGCGCGGTCATGTCGAGCCGGTCGCCCGGAACCACCGGACGGCGGAAGCGCACCTTATCGACCCCGCCGAGATAGAAGATCGCGCCATCGGCGAGCGTGCGGTTCTTGGATTTCAGCACCAGGATGCCCGCGAGCTGCGCCAGTGCTTCCACCATCAGAACCCCGGGCATGACGGGGTTGCCCGGGAAATGACCGTTGAAGAATTGCTCGTTCGCCGTGAGATTTTTGAAGCCGGCAATCGACTCACCGGGGACGAAGGAAACGACCCGATCCACCAGCAGGAACGGGTATCGATGGGGGAGGTATTGCGAAATCTCCTTCAGATCCATCATGGGCGGGCCCGTCACAGCGCTGGCGGAAATTCGCGCGACGGCATCATGTGATGCCGCCGCGACGATCTCATTTCTTCTTGTTGAGAGCTTCTGTGACTTGCGCGGTGATGTCCAGCGCAGGGGCTGCGTGAAGTACGTTCTGGCGATGCAGCACCAGATCGTATTTTTCGCGTTCGATCATATCTTTCAGCACTGCTTCGAGCTTCGGCGCCATTTGCCCGACGATATCCTGCTGACGTTCGTTCACGGCCTTCTGTAACTTGTTCACCTGGAACTGATAGTCCAGTTGCTTGTCTTCGATATCCTTTTGCAGCTTGCGCTTCTCGGCATCGCTCATCACGTCGCCATCCTTGATGAGCTTTTCCTGCAACTGGGTGATGTCGGAATTCAAGTTCCGCACAGACGTCTGATCGGCGCCCAGATCACTCTCCAGTTTCGCGAACAATGCCTTGGCTTCATCGGTTTCGCCGATGGCACGCTGCACGTTGACCACGGCAATCTTCAATTCTGCGAACGCACTGCCAGCGGCCAGCAATACAACCGGGAACAGCATCATTCGAATCAGCTTAACCACCACAATTCTCCTAAATGGTTGTAGGGGAAGGACTTTAGTCGGGCCCAGGGGCCACAAGGCGGCGCATGTTACCTCAGAATGAGCGGCCGAGTTCAAACTGGAAGAACTCCTCTTCGTCAGAAAAGTTCGTGTTGAAGGTCTTTGCGACGCCAAACGTCAACGGACCCATGCCGGTGATCCAAGTCAGGCTCAGACCGCTGGAATAGCGCAGCAGATCGAGATCGAGGGAATCACAGGAGCCGCTGTAATCGGGGCATGTCGTATCGAAGACGTTGCCGACGTCGACAAATATTGCCGGGCGAACTGAGCGGCTGTCCTTGATGAATGGCAGCGGGAAGATGATCTCGGCGCTCCCCTCCACCAGCACGTTGCCGCCAATGGGCGAGCCTTTGGTGGTGTATGGATCGTACAGCGACGGGGTCGAACGGGGACCCAGCGTATTCTGTTTGAAGCCACGCACCGAGCCGAAGCCACCTGCGAAGAAGTTCTGATAGAACGGCAGTTCATAGGTTCCCGCATACGCATCGCCATAGCCGAGTTCGCCGCGCAGATGCAGGGTCAACGAGTCGGTCAGCCTGAAGTAGCTCTGATCCTGGTAGCTCAATTTGTAGTACAGCAGGTCACTGCCCGGCACTGTCGCCTGCAGCCCCAACGACTGGGAACGACCGCGCGTCGGGAACAGGCCGCGGTTCAGCGTCGAACTGGTCCATGACAGATTCACGACGAAGTTCAGCGCCGTGTCGCCCTCATTGTCGATGTACTGTGCGATCTCCCGCGAGGAAAAGAAGCCCTCGGTGATTTTGGTCCGCTCGAGACTCATGCCAAAACCGATGCGCTGCGTCTCGCCAATCGGAAAACCGAAGTTGACGCCGCCGCCGTAAGCATCGGTCGAATAGTTGGCAATGTTCTGTTCTTTGTAGTCCGTTTTGCGGAAGAACAGGTTATAGCCGCGGCTGATGCCGTCCAGCGTGTAATACGGGTTGAAGTAGTTGAAGGCCACGGCGCGCTGAAACTGACTCCAGCTGACGTTCAGCGACAGGCTGTTGCCCGTGCCCAATACATTGCTCTCCTGATACCCGGCGCCGACGATCAGTCCGGAACTCTGCGCGTAACCGAGGGTTGCGTTGATGCTTCCCGACGGTTGTTCTTCGACTGCGAATTTGACGTCAATCTGATCATCCGTGCCCTCGGCCTCCGGCGTCTCGACGTTGACCTCCTTGAAGTACCCCAACCGCTCCAGGCGCACTTTCGACAGCTCGATCAGCGAAGTGGATGCCCAGCCGCCTTCCATCTGGCGCATTTCGCGGCGCAGCACCTCGTCCTGCGTCACCGAGTTGCCCGTAAATTCGAGGCGCCGAACGTAAGATCGATTGCCCGCATCCACCATGAATCGGACATCGACCGTGCCGTCGTCATGAACCTGTGGTACGCCGGACGCACTGGCGAACGTATAGCCAGAATTGCCCAGCGCCTGCGTGAGACGCTCTTCGCTCGCAGTGACCAGTGCCGCAGAAAATGTCTGGCCCGGCGCCACCAGCAGCAACGACTTCAGACCTTCAGGGGAGACATCGTGCAGCTCGCCCACCAGGCCCACATCGGCGACCTTGTAGACACCGCCCTCGGCAATGTTGATCGTGATGTACACCCGACGTTTGTCGGGCGTGATGCTCACCTGAGTCGAATCGATCTTGAATTCAACATAGCCGCGATCTTTGTAATACGACTCGAGCTTTTCGAGGTCGCCGGACAGTTTTTCACGCGAGTATTTGTCGTCATTCTTGATGAACGATAACCAACCGGGATATTTCAGCTCAAAGGTGTCGAGCAATTGCGCGTCGTTGAACGCGGTGTTACCCACGACATTGATGTGGCCAATTGACGAGGACTTGCCCTCCTTGATGTCGATGTGGATCGCAACACGATTACGCGGCAGCTCTTCCACCGTCGAGTCGATGCTCGCCCCATATCGGCCCTGTGAGACGTACTGCCGCTCGAGTTCCAGATCGACGCGCTCGAGGGTTGCCTGCTTGAAGATCTCGCCTTCCTTCAGGCCTTGTTTGCCGAGCCCGTCGATCAGCGCCTCAGTCTTGATTTGTTTGTTGCCTTCGATCTCGATGGAGTCGATTGCCGGGCGCTCTTCGAGCTGCACCACCAGCGCATCGCCGTCACGGATCATCTTGATGTCGCGAAAGTACCCCGACTGGAACAGCAGCCGGACCAGCTGGCGCACCGCGACTTCGTCAAGGGTATCGCCGACGTTGACCGGCAACAGATTGAATACCGTACCCGCCGAGACACGCTGCAGGCCCTGAATACGGATGTCCGATACCACGAAAACGTCCGCGTAGACCAACTTGGGCAACAGCAATGCCACAACGAGCCATCGCTTCATCCATCCCGCCAATGTGGACCCCTTCAGATCAGAACAATCTTGTTATGTCGTTATAGACGGCGAGCAACATCATGCCGCCAACGAGCGCTACACCCACCTGCATCCCCCACGCCTGAATGCGCTCGGGCACCGGGCGGCCAATGATCAGCTCTGCCGTACAGAACAGTACGTGACCACCATCGAGTATGGGGATCGGCAAGAGATTCAACACACCCAGGCTGATACTCAGCAACGCCAGCACGCGCAGGAAATTCTTTAATCCCGAGCGCGCCGAATCGCCCGCCACCTTTGCGATGGTGATGGGCCCCGACAGATTGCGCGCAGAAACCAGGCCGGTGACCATCTTCTTCAGCAACTGCAGCGTCAGCACGGTCTTCGCACCTGTCTCGCGCAATGCCATCCCCACGGCATCGACGGGACCATACGACACTTCACGCACGACCGGCCCGACGCCCACGTAACCGTACGGGGCACCGCCATCCTCGGCGCGTACGGCGGGCGTCAGCCAGCGTTGTTGCGTAGCACCGGCGCGCTCGAGCGTGACCGTCAGCTGCTGATCCGGGGCCGCGCGCAGTACGCTCACCCAATCGGCCCATGATTCAATCGGGTCTTCATCAACGGCGACAATTCGGTCCCATGCTTGCAACCCCGCGGCATGCGCTGGAGCGTCATCG
>JAQBCT010000235.1:0-11222 GCA_032124855.1 Gammaproteobacteria bacterium | reverse complement strand
CGCCGCGTGCAGCACGCTCATTGCCGTCCAGCTGGTCACGCAACTGGAGCTGCGCATTGGTATCCACGCCGGTGGATTGATTCGCAAACACGGCGACGTCTTTGGCGATACGGTGAACATCGCTGCGCGTCTGACGGCGATTGCGCGCGGGCGCGAGATCGTCATTTCGGATGCGGTCTACACGGCGCTCCCGAAGCAGCTGCGCGATAGCTGTCGGCCGTTCGACCAGGTGCGGCTGCGTGGCACCGCGGCCAGCGTCTCCCTGTTTCAGCTTTGCTGGGAACCCGGGTCGGCAACGCGGGTGAACTCGATCGTTAGCGTGACGCCTCGCTCGCGGCAGCAGTTGTTGCTGCGAACCGCTGCCGGGACGTTGGCTTTGTCGCGTGAACAGGAATTGACCATCGGTCGGGATCCGCAGTGCGACGTGGTGATTGACGACGCGCGCGTATCGCGATTTCACGCCACAATCGAATGGCGTCGTGGCATGGTTGTCCTGCGCGATCACAGCACCAACGGCAGTTTCGTGCGACGTGCGGATGAAACGCGGCCGCATTTTTTGCGGCGTGAAGCCTTGCCCATCCGTGGCAGTGGCGAGCTGTGCTTTGGCACCGGCGCGGCACCCTGCGCGGTCGAATACCGACTCGAATGACGGAGCCCCGCTACGCACTGGTGATGCTGGACGATCTGGCAGCACGGTTTCCTCTCGAAGGCAGCGTGACGGTGGGACGTCACCTCGACAACGATCTGGTTGTCGGGGGTGAAGACGTGCGTGATTTCCATGTGCGCATCGAAACCAGTGATCGCGGGCCGCGGGTGTTGGCGCTGGACGGTGCCACAGTTCACCTGAATCGCGTGCCCGTGGTGGCGTTTGCCGGAATGAAGCCAGGCGATGAGTTGATCCTGGGGCACCATCACTTGCGCCTGGAGATGCGGGGCGAACCGAACGCAGGCGGCTGGAAACTGCATCGCGTGGGTGACGGGCAGGGGATTGGCATTGAGCCGTGTTTGCGTGTGGGTCGCGCAATGAACTGCGAATTGCGCCTGGCCGAAGGACATATCTCGCGGCACCACGCCCAACTCGATTGTATTGAAGGCACTGTTTGGCTGGAGGATCTGGGTTCATCCAACGGTACCTTCGTCAACGGCGACCGAGTGGTAGGGGCGTGGCGCCTGTTTCATGGCGACGAGGTCGCATTCGATACGTTTCGATATCAATTGATCGGTGATGCACCCGATCTGACGCCGATCCGCCCGCCGGGGGATGCACCGGATCAACTCGCGCAGAGTGCAGCGGAGGCGGCTGCGGGTATGCAGCTTGGCCCCAATGAAACCGCCGCTGTACCCGTCACGGAGGCCGCCGCGCTGACGCCGCTCGGCGGTCACGTGGCGGGCGCACTGCCTGGCGGACCGGCGTTGATCGGGCGCACCGCGCCAGTCGCCGGACGCGTCTTCAGCTTGTCATTCGGGCGCCATCTCATCGGCCGTGCAGCGGACGCAGCCATTCAACTGCCGGAAGCCAGCGTATCGTTGCGCCATGCCGAAGTTGATCTGCGTCCGGATGGCGCGCAGCTGATGAATCTCATTTCGACCAACGGCACCTGGGTGAATGGTGAGCTGACCCACACCAGTCGCCTGACACACGGTGACATCATCCAGCTGGGCCGGGTGACGCTGCAGTTCCACGATGCGTTGCCCACGACCAAGCTGCTGCGCCGCCGGATCTGGTTGGCGGTTGCCGGACTGCTCGCCGGGACGGTATTCGTCACATTTCTGTGGCAGATACTGCGCTAGGAGTGCGCCGCGCGGGCTAAGCGCGTCGCGTTGCCTTTGGGTAGGGTGGCCACTATGCTGCCAGCACTCTGGGGTAACGGGCGTTCTGATGGGCGTAAAGATTCCGTTTCGGCGTGAGCTCGAGTTCGAATACGGCGTGGTGACCGAACTGTCGCCCCGGATCCGTCGGGTGGTCGCAAACAATCCGAGCCCATTCACGCTTTATGGCACGGGCACTTATGTCCTGGGTCGCGGTAACGTCGCGGTGATCGATCCCGGCCCCGCCGATGCGGACCATATCGATGCCATTGTGGCAGCTACCGCGGGCGAGACGATTACCCATCTGTTGATCACCCACACCCACATGGATCACTCGCCTGGTTGCAAATTATTGCGGCGGCATTGTGACGCGAAGAGCTACGCCTTTGGCGCGCATGGCTCCGGAATCGAAGACGATTCTGTGAAGATCGAAGAGTCTGCCGACCTGGACTTCTTACCCGACGTGGCTGTGCGCCACGGCGATGTCATCGAAGGCGATGACTGGTCGGTGGAATGCGTGTACACGCCGGGCCACACGTCCAACCACACCTGCTATTCGCTCCGCGAGGAGCAGGCGTTGTTCACCGGCGATCATGTGATGGCGTGGTCCACCAGCGTCATCTCCCCGCCAGATGGCGACATGCGGCGCTACATGGAGAGTCTGGAACTGCTTCTGGAGCGCGATGACGCATTGTACTGGCCCACTCATGGGCCGGCGGTGGTCGATACTAAAGCGCATGTGCGGGCGTTCATCGCCCATCGGCGCGATCGCGAGGTGCAAGTGCTGGCGTGTATCGATCGCGGCCAGCATCGCATAGAGGCGATGGTGCCCACCATGTACGCCGATCTGCCGGAGTTCATGTACAGAGCCGCCGCACGCAGTGTTTTCTCGGCGGTGATGTATATGGTGCAGCGCGGCGAATTGCGCGCCGAGGGCCCGCTGGCCCTGGAAACCGAATACTTCCGCGCCTGAGGGTCAGCTAGCCGACCGCGTCGTCGCTACGCTCACCGGGGGAGGTGTCGTTGCGCTTGCCGGCACGGGTGTCGCCTGACCGTTCGCCCGTGCCGTAGGGGTGACGCCGCTGACCAGGGGCAACTGGACAATCACGATGACACCCGATCCGTCGGGCAAGTTCATGCCCCGAACACTGCCGCCGTGATGCTCCGCAATGACCCGCACGACATACAAACCCAGTCCGAAATGCAGCCGATTGCGTGCCTCGGCGCCGCGATGGCTGACCATTGAATCGAACAGCGTCTGCTCGGCCGCACGTGCAAGCGTCGGGCCTCGGTTCGCGACCGTGATCCGCAGAACGTCCTTCTGCGCGTCGAGTTGTACCTTGATTGGGCTGTTGGGGCGGTGGAAGTCGATCGCGTTGTCGATGATTTTGTCGAGCAACTGCTCGATGCGGTAGTCAGCCACGCGGGCATACACCGGATGTCCCGAGCCGCGGAAAGCGAATTCGCAGTCTTTGTGGTTCAAACGGCAATTGGCGACGTAGCTCTCAACAAGCTGTTCGACATCGACGATCTCGAGTTCCTCCGCCTCGAGCGACTCCTCCAGATTGGCTGCATCTGCCAGATTTTGAACGATGGCACCGATGCGCATGACGCCGCGCTTGGCGCTGTCGAGATATTTGCTCGAGCGCACGGCGGGATTTTCGTCCGCCAGGTTTTGCAGCGAAGTGCTCAGCGTGTTCAGCGGGTTGTTGATTTCGTGGCGCAGCGTGCGAGGCATGTTTTCGAGGAACTGATTGTGCTGCTGCAGTTTGGACAGCATCCCGGATACGGTTCGCGCGAGGTCGCCGATTTCATCGCCGGCATTCATCTCGCTGCGCAGTATGTCGGTGCGTAGGCGGCCGCGCGGATCGATGGCTGCGCTGGCTTCGCGCCGCAGTTGTCGGATGCGCCACGCGAGACGCCCGGCAAATACCACCAGTACGATGAATACCACCAGCAGCGAGATCACCGACAGCACGATCACCTGCTCGAGAGCGACGCGCTGGAAAGCCAGAATGTCGGCAATATTCTGTTCCACCACCACGCCGCCCAGGATCGTGTCGCGCGACACGATGGGGTGCGCCGCCATGATGATCTCTTGATCTCCCACGCGCCGGCGAAGGGCGATGGGATTGCCGGCCAAGGATGATTCGATGACTTTGTTGGCCACAGATTCGGAGTCCACCGCCATTTCCAGATCATTCCAGCTCTGCCACATGACCAGCCGATGGATCGCAGGTCGGATCACGTCGAACCAGCGCTGTGCGGTGTAGGACCAGTCGGGGTCGGGTTGCCGGTCATCGCTCATGGTGAACGTCCCCGTTTCGGCACGAACCCGATTCTGCGCATCGATGACCAGAATGCGTGCACCGGAATAGCCCAGCCCCTGGATGATGTTCAATACCTCTGGCGAGCGCAGCACAACGAGGTTGAAGCTGGTTTTTCCGGCCCTGGGCAGCGTTTGTGTGATGGTGCGGATGTTGCGTACCTCGGGATCGTCGACATCGACGTAGGACAGACCAAAGAATCGCCGCGACCCCAGCATCTCCAGCGGAATTCGGAATTCGACGGCGAGTCCGTCCGGTGTCACTTCCATCTGACCCTGCACCTGGTTCGCCGGTGTACCGGTCACCGCGAATTTCCATTCGGGTCCGACCACGTAGGCGGTGGTCACGCCAGGGGCCGGGAAGGTGATGACGATGCGTCCGTCTTCGCCATCGTCGCGGATATAGTTCAGCCGCACGCTGTCAGCAGTGTCCAGGCGCAGGTACTCAGGCTTACGGTAGACGATCGTGTCATCGCGGATCGACAGAAATGCGTAGAGCTGCCCGGCGCGTTCGCCGAGTACCAGCGAGAAGCCGGCGTCGGCGAGCTCGCCTTCCGCTCCAATGCCGAACAGCAATGACTTGTCTGCGACTTGCCCCCAGTCAGAGAGCTTGCCGTCGATGCGCACAGGGTTTGGCAGCGGCCGTGCGTAAAGCGATTCGTAGTCCTCGATGCGCACGGGCAGATCGTTGAATAGATCCTCCCGGCCGTTGAACAGGGTGGAAATGCCTTCGGCTGTCAACAGCTGGGCCTGGGACTGACCCTGAATGAGCAGGCGTTCCATCCCGATCAGCTGGCGATAGCTGATGTACGGCACAATCAGCAGCACCAGACCCCACAACATCAGCTTCGTACCGAGGCGCGGGCCTCGAATGCGATTGCCGATTTTCATTGGGCTGACCAGCGATACCCGTAGCCGTATTCGCTTTTGATGCAGGCGAAGCCGTCGTCGACCTTTTCGAATTTCTTACGGATGTTGCGCATGTGCGTGTTGATGGTGTTGTTGGTCACAAGACTCTGCATCGTAGCGTTCATCAGCGTCTCGTAGCTCACCGCATGTCCCGGAACCCGCACGAGCTTGGCCAGCATGCGAAACTCGGTGCCCGAGAGATTGATGGCTTGCCCCTTCCACGACACCAGCAGCGCATCCTGATCGAGCGACAGGTCTCCGACGCGGCGCGCGGTTGAGCTGTCTTTGGTGGCGTTGGCCGTGCGCACTTCGTTGATGCGCAGCAGGGAGGAGATGCGTTCCGCCAGATAGTCGAGCGAGATGGGTTTCGGCAAATAGTCCCACGCGCCCAGACGCAGCCCAGAAATTTTGTCGATCTCCCCGATGCGTTCCGTCAGGAAAATTACCGGCAGGGTCGGAGCGCGCACCAGCAGATCGCGACAGAGCTGGAATCCCGCATCCACTTCGTCGCCGAGAATGATGTCGAGAATCGCCAGATCCGGCGGCTGGCGTTCAATCCCCAGCAGCGCTTCCTCCCGACTGGCGTACGCCGCTACGTCGTAGCCTTTCTTGGTGATGGCGTCGCGATAATTGGCCCGCTGATCCGGATCGTCTTCGACGATCGCGATGCGCTTTGCCATGGTGATTCCATCTGCGCTGCTGCGATGACGCTATGTTAGCGGCAATCGCATGCCGGTGGGGACTGGACGATCCCCGGCGGCTTGCATTGGCCGGGACGGCGCGGCAGGCTTCGCCGCCATGTTGGGGCCGCGCGGTAGCAAGGTTTGAACGCCGTCATTGAATATCTGATGCAAGTGGAGTGGCTCGAGGCGATCGGTCTCGTGTCGGGCTTGCTGTGCGTGGTACTGCTGATTCGACAGAACATCCTGAACTGGCCCATCGGTCTGGTGTATTCGCTCGTGTCGGTGGTGGTGTTCTATCGTTCGCGCCTCTACGCCGACCTCGCCCTGCACGTGTTTTACGTAGTGATGAACGGCTACGGCTGGTACTACTGGACCTACGGCGTGCGGACAAGTGCACGGATTTCGCCCGAAGGCACACTGCGCGTGTCGCATACCCACCCCGCAACCGCGCTTGGGCTGGCCGGCGTGGTGACGGCGGCCACGCTGGCGCTGGGCTGGTTTCTGACCCACCACACGGATGCCGCGCTGCCGTATTGGGATAGCGCCACCACGACCATGAGTTTCGCGGCGATGTGGATGACAGCGCGCAAACAACTCGAAAACTGGCTGGTGTGGCTCGTCGTTGACGTGATCGCGACAGGCATCTATCTGGTGAAGGGACTGGAGTTCTACGCGGTTCTGTATTGCGTCTACATCGGTATGGCGGGGGCTGGATGGTGGGCATGGCGAGCGTCGATGCGCCAGACCGCGCTGGCCTGACGGTCGCTCTGGTCGGTGCCGAATGCAGCGGCAAGACAACACTGGCCGCGGGGCTGGCACGCGAACTGGGCGTGCCGTGGGTGGCAGAGTACGCCCGTGAATTTCTCGCCGGCCGGCAAAGCTATACACGCTCCGACGTCATGATGATTGCGCGGGGTCAGCGCGCCGCCGAACAAGCGCTGGTACGCGCAGGCCATCGTTTGGTGATTGCCGATACCGATCTCGTGGTGGCGAAGATCTGGTTGCAGGTGCGCTTCGGCGGCGGCGATGCGTGGATCGATGAGACCCTGCGTGAAGAGCTGGCGTCGCCGCAGCGGCGCGTCTATCTGGTGCCCGTGCCGGATCTTGCCTGGGTGGCTGATCCACTGCGTGAGAATCCGCACGATCGCGACGCATTGCACGCGCGCTACCTGGCACTGTTGGAGGAGTTGTCCGTACCGTTTTGCGAGCTGAAGGGGCCGCGGGCGCAACGGCATCGGACCGCACTTGCGGCAATTCGCGCATGGTTGGCGCGGCCGGGCTAATCAACGCGCAAATGGACGCAGCGCCTCAGTGTTGCGTGAAATCTGTTCCGCGATTTCACCGCGCCGGTTGCCGCGCCCGCGCTGCGCCAACGCCCAGGCGTATTCCCGCAGGAAATACAGTTGCTCCAGCGTGCGCCGCTGTGCGGCTGTAGGAGTGCGCGACGATTCACTTGCCGCGAGATAGGCCCCGATCAGTTCGTCGGTTTGCGCGTCGCTCCAGCCAAGTCCGTGTGCAAGACAGAGCATGTCGAACAACGGATCGTTGTCGCCCGCGAATTCCCAGTCGAGCGTGCACCAGCGTGCCGGGCTGGCCGCGCTGACAACCACATTCCAAGGATTGAGGTCATTGTGGCAAGGCGCGATGCGCAGACCCGCGCTCGAGAGCCCGGCATGGATCGCATAGATCCAATCAGGCGCGCGTTCTCCAGTCTGGGCAGCGAATGCGAGGTCGCGACCGATTTGCTGGCCGACGTCGTAGCGCCGCTGCAGTGCAGGGATCTTCAGGTGCAGCTGCGCCGCGTACCGAGCAATGTCAGCTACGCTCGGCGGGGCCTCGACGAGCAGGGGACCGGGCACCCGACGGGTGAGCATGTGGCCGTCGGGCAGCGCATACGCGATCAGCGGCGCCGTGAGCATTGCAACCGGTCCATCCAGCAGATGTCGCTCGAAATCGCGGTCGATCGGGTCGGCGGCATTGCGCACCACCCGCAGCACAAAATGGCCATCGTGATAGCGCAGCGCGTAGTTGTCGTTGCTGTAGCCCCCATCGAGTCTGTGGACATCGCGTACATCGTCGATGTGCCATCGGGGACGCAGTTGCGTCAGCACCCTGATGGCGCCGGGCGGAAGTCCGTCAGTGTGTGGGTTCGTCATCGAAAGCCTCGCACCGCGATCGATGCGCGCGGCGCGCAAATGTCCGAAATGGCACCGCAATTGTCAATACAACCGCAGCGCACTGCAGTCTTGCGCCAACTGTGCGACGCACGTCAATGGCCCCCTATAATGGCCGGTCATGGAAATCACACTCGCTCACTTTGTTGCCGCGCTGCGACGCGCCGAGCTGAACGTGTCGCCGGCGGAGACGTTGGATGGTCTCGCGGTGGTGAATGCCATCGGAATCGCAGATCCGACGCTGCTGCGCGACGCGCTCTCCTTGACGTTGGCCAAGACCGTCGAGGAAAAGAATGCATTTGGCGCGTGCTTTCAACGCTTCTTCGAACAGCTTGCGTTTCGAGTCCCGCCCCAGCGCTCGTTTCTACGCGACGTAGATCGTATTGCCGTGCTCGACGGCATTGCAGCGCACGTAAATGCTTCGGCGCATCGGACGATTGATGCGATTTTGAGCCGCGACCGGGGCGCACTGGCGTTGCGCGTGGAGCAGGCCGCGCTGGGAAGCGGTGCGCACCAGATGACTTCGCTGCGCGACAAGACCAGTGTCGCGGCGCAGTTGGCGGATGCACTGGGCGCGGTGGAACTGGAGCGGCTGTTGCAGACACCGCCGGACGACATCCCCAACGACATCCTCCAGGCGCTGCGATACCTGCGGCACTACATCAAACAGGAAGTGACGCAGTATGTGGATACGCGCTATCAGTTGACCGTGGATGCGTCCGGTAAGCGCGCCATCCTCGCGGCGGCGCTGAGTGCAAACCTGACCCAGATACCGGCGCAGTACCGCGCCGATATGCGCGGTGTCATTGAAAAGCTGGCGGCGCAACTGGCACGTGACCATCGACGCAAGCGGCGCCGCGCGCGCCGTGGACAACTGGATATCAAGCGAACCCTGCGTGCCAATGTCGCATACGACGCCACGCTGTTTCGCCTGCACTGGCGCAGTCACCGGCGGGAGAAAGCCACCGTATTCGTGCTGTGTGATGTCAGCGGCTCCGTTAGTCGGGTCGCGCGTTTTCTGCTGTATCTGCTGTATGGCCTGACCGATGTTCTACCGCGCATACGAACCTTCGCGTTTTCGGGCCGCCTGGGTGAAGTGACCTCGCTGTTCCAGGACAAAACCATGGAAGTGGCTATCGAAGAAACGCTGTTCGATTGGGGTAAGGGCAACACGGACTATGGACGCGCGTTCGCCGATTTCCGCGAACTCGCAGGTCGCGATGTAAACCAGCGCTCCACCGTGATCATCCTCGGCGATGCGCGCAACAACTACTACGAGGCGCACGCGCCACGCCTCGCCGAGATCAGCCGACGCGCCAAACAGGTGCTGTGGCTGAACCCGGAGACGCGCGACCAATGGGGTGAAGGCGACTCCGAGATGCCGCGCTACGCGCCGCACTGTTTCCGGGTCGCGCGCTGCAACTCACTCGCGGATCTGGAGCGTTTCGCCGAGAGCCTGGTTGCAGTGCAGCGCTGATCGATGTCGTTTCTGAATCTCGCAATCCTGTTGGCTGTGATGGTGGGCGTCACCTGGATTGGTCACCGCCTGTCGGGGCGGGTCGATAATCGGCATGATTTTTTCGAAGGCGGCGGCTCATTGCCCTGGTGGGCTGTCTCGGCGTCCATCATTGCGACCGTCATCAGCTCAGTGACATTCGTGTCAGTCCCGGCGGCTGTATTCAAAGCCGGCGGCGATCTCGGCTACATCCAGGTGCTGTTCGGGTTGATGCTGGGCAAGCTGCTCACGGCGTGGTTATTCGCCGAGCCGTATTACAAGAGCACGCGCATCAGCACCACGTACGACTACATCGGCGCACGCCTGCAACCCGCGATCGGGCATCTCTCACTGGCGCTGGGTATTGCGCTGTCGATCCTGATGACCGGCGTGAAGGTATTGACCACGGGCCTGGTACTGTCGGTCGTTACCGGTTGGGCGCTGGCAAGCTGCGTCGTGGCCGTGGTCGCCTTCGCTGTGCTTTGGAGCTGGCTCGCTGGCCTGAAAACCGTAATCTGGACCGACCTCATTCTGTTCGTGGTATTCACGTTCGGTGCGGTTTTCGCCATCGTATTCACGGTGCAGCAACTCCCGCTCACCCCCGCGCAGGGATTTGCGATCCTCGACTCGAAGGCAAAGCTTGCGTTGTTCAACCCCTCATTCGATCCGCATACGACGTATACGCTCTGGGCCGGCATCATTGGCGGATCGCTGCTGAGTCTGGCACTGGCGGGTTCCCAGGCGACGCTGCAGCGCGTCCGAGCCTGCCGCAGCGCCGGCGACGCCCGCAAAGCTTATCTGTTTGCCGCGCTATTTTATCTGGCACCGATCTGCATGCTCGGTGTCGGACTCGCGTTGACGCTGTTCTACAACGACCACAGCCTGCCGCCGGACGTACTGGAAGATCTGGCCCGCCAGCCCGACCGTATCTTTCCGTACTTCATCGTCACGCAGATCCCGGATGGCATCTCGGCGATCTTCATCGCGGCGATCTTCGCGGCAGGTATTTCCACCCTCGATACGGCGTTGACCGAGATTGCCGATATCAGCATCACGAACGGTTACGTGCGCATCGTCAAAGGCGCTTCGGATGCCCACTACCTGCGGGCATCGCGCGCAGCGCTGCTGCTGTGGGGCATCGCATTCGGCGCAATGGCACTGTTCCTGGAGCGCTTCTCCGGGGAGGGTTTGCTTGATCTGACCTTCAAGCTGCCCAACTATTTCAACGGCATCCTGCTCGGCACCGTGCTCCTGGCCCGCTACGGAATCGGACGGCTGCCGGGTTACCTCGTTGGGTGTGCCACTGCCGCACTGACGACGAGCCTCATGGTCAGCGAAAACATCGGCTTTTTCTGGTGGTGCCCCGTATCTGGACTCGCGATGGTGGCCGTCGTGTGGGCGCTGGATCGGCGTGCACCCGAATGGAGTGGTGTGGTCAATTGATGCCCACTGCGTAGGCCAGCGTGATGCCAATCTCGCGGTGCACGACCAGGTCGGCGATGTCATCAAGCGGCGTCGGTTCACGGTTGATGATCACGAGTTTCGCGCCGCGGCGCTTTGCGTACTCGGGAAAGCTCGCGGCCGGATGAACGACGAGTGATGAACCGACCACGATGAACAGATCGCACGTCTGAGTGACCCGTTGTGCTCGGATCATCTCCTCTTCGGGCATGGCCTGACCGAACGAAATCGTGGCCCCCTTGATGATGCCTCCACAGCGTCCACACGGTGCGACGCGACCGGTGCTGTGGAACTGCTGCTCCAGATCCGCCATTTCGTAGCGCGTATGACACTGCAGACACTTCGCATAGGTTGTGTTGCCGTGC
>JAQBCT010000234.1:0-4103 GCA_032124855.1 Gammaproteobacteria bacterium | reverse complement strand
CGGTCATCGTGCACACGCGCGCGGCTGATGCTGACACCATGGATCTACTGCGTGCCCACCGCGATTGCGTCGGGGTGCTGCATTGCTTTACCGAATCCTGGGAGCTCGCGCGCTGCGCGCTGGATCTTGGCTGGACCATTTCAATCTCTGGAATCGTGACGTTTCGAAATGCGGACAACGTACGCGCGGTCGCGCGCCAGATCCCCGACGATCGCCTGCTGATTGAAACGGATTCGCCGTGGCTGGCGCCAGCGCCGCATCGCGGTAAGCCGAACGAACCGGCCTGGGTCGTGCACACTGCGGCGTACCTTGCTGAACTGCGCGGCCAGGCGCTGGCGCATCTGGCGCAACACACCACCGCGAATTTCGAGCGGCTGTTCAGCACGTCGCTGCCTCAATCGCGATCGAATTCTTCCTCGAATATGCGGTAATGCGTTTCTGACATGCCGGTGGCGAGATAGGTTGCCTGGGCGCCCCGATTCTCCCGCTCGACATACAGGCGAAGACCGCATACCTCGGGACTCTGCCGCGCCGCTTCTCGAACGTGCTGGTGCAGGGCGCGATAGACGCCGCTGCGGCGATGTTCGGGCAGCACGTAGACACTCTGAATCCACCAGAAACGTCCGTTGCGCCAATCGCTCCACTCGTAAGTCACCAGCAGCGCACCGACCGGTATCCCGTTGTCAGATTGCGCAACCAGATAGTGGCCCTCCTGCGGATGTGCAAACAGATGGCGGAGTCCTGCTGTGATCCGCGCCAGTTCCAATGGTTTGTCCTCGCTCTCAAGCGCCATCGCGCGATTGAACCGCGCGAGCAACTCGATGTCGGCTGCGCCGGCGCGGCGGATCGGGTAGTTCATGTGAGTAGATTCCTCTTCAGAAACGCAAGCATCGTGTCGAGCCGGTGCACGGCAACATGCTGCTCCTGCAGGGAATGTTTTGCGCCGGGGTAGAGCATCAGCTCGAATGGCACGCGGCGTTGTTGCAGTGCCAGCATCAGGCGCGATGAATGGGCGAACAGAACGTTGTCATCTGCCATCCCATGAATCAACAACAGCGCGCCTTGCAGCGATTCCAGATGATCGAAAACGCTGCTCGCGCGGTAGCCCTGGGGATTATCTGCAGGCGTGCCGAGATAACGCTCGGTGTAATGCGTGTCGTAGAGGCGCCAGTCGGTTACCGGCGCCCCGCATATCCCGGCGCGGATGGCGCCGTCGCAGTTGCTCATCAGCAACAGCGACATGAAGCCGCCGTAACTATGCCCCATGACGCCAATGCGGCTCGCATCCACCCAGGACTGTGTCTGCAGATATCGCAGGCCGGCCAACTGGTCCTGCACTTCCACCCGGCCGAGCTGCCCGCTGATCGGGTCTTCAAACGCTTTGGCGCGGTAGCTGCCGCCGCGATTGTCGAGTTCGAATACGGCCATGCCTGCTTGAGCGAAAAGCTGCAGGTTCAGCGGCGCCCATTCGTTGCGCACGCGCTGCACCCCGGGGCCGCCGTAAACACTGATGACGACGGGATAGCGGTGCGTCGGATCGATTCCCGCGGGTCGCGTGAGGCGGTAGTGCAGCACCTGCCCGTCGGATGCCGGGATCTGGCCGAATTGCGGCGCGATGTGTTCGTTCACATAGGGGAAGTACGGATGCCCCTGCGTTAAACTGTTAGCTGAGATGGCGACAGGGCGCGACTGCGAGATATGTAAATCCACCCGCGGTGGATGGTTGGCGCTCGAGTGGCGATCCACATACGACGTACCCGTTGCGTTCGCCGTCACCTCGTGCCAACCCGCTGTCCACGTGAGTTGCTCGACGATCGCAGGCGTCGCTAGGTTCACGCGCAACAGATGCTGCTCGATTGGCGATTCGCGCCAGCCGAGCGCCAGCACTTGCTCCGTATCCGCGTACACGACATCGCTGATTCGACCGAGGCCGTCGCCCAGGGCAATCGTCTCCCCCTGCGTACACAACAGCAGCTTCGCGACACCGCTGTGTTCCGAACACCACAGGAACGTATCGTTGGTGATGGCACGAAAGCAGTTGTGCAGATTCACCCAGGTGCTCTGCCGTTCGACGAGTTGGACCCGGCCCGGCCCGCCTTCGAGCGGAAATGATTTGAGCGTCAGCGTGCGCTGATCGCGGGTCTGGACCTGGACGTGGATGTACTTTGCGTTCAGAGATACGCGCGCCAGATAGTCGTTGGCGTGATCACGATAGTCGAGCCAGCGAACTGTGTCGGTCTCGAGTTCGAACAGGCCCAGCTCGACACTGGCGTTGCTGGCGCCGGCGTAGGGGTAGCGTTGCGGGACGGCCACGAGCTGCGTCGCGCTGAACTCGTAGCGATTCGTCACGGGAATCGCCGCTTCGTCCACCCGCGTGAACGCCACGTAGCGGTCGTCGCTGGACCACCAATGGCCGTCGAAGCGGTGCATCTCTTCCTGCGCAATGAATTCCGCGATTCCGTTGCTGATGGTGCCGCCGCCATCGAGCGTCAACTGTCGCTCGCGCCCCGCCGCGAGATCGTAGACATACAGGTTGGAGTCTCGGACGTAGCTGATGAATTGACCCCCCCGGGAGGCCTGCAGGTCGCTCTGGCGATTTCCTGGTGCAGTCATGAGCTCCAGGGTGTCTCCGCCTACGCTGTAGAGGTAGATGGCACCATCAATGGCGCAGGCGATCGTCGCGCCGCCCTGCGCCCATCGATACCGCGACACGCCCGCGTCGAATGCGCGGTTGCGCTCACGCGCGGATTTCTCGGCGGCCGTCAGCTCACCACTGCCCGCAATCGTGCCGCAATCGATGAGGCGCCGCGTGGACTGATCGCGCAGGTTGTAGGCGTAGAGGTCGAGGCGCGCACGGTCTTCACTTGGATTGGCCAGATAGCAGAGCAGCGAGTCGTCCGGGGCAAAACGGAATTGTTGGGGGACACTGCCGTTGAGGGGCGGGCTGTCGAACAGCCGCTCGACGGTGAGACGCGTCACGACTGGGTCGTTTCCGCGAACGCTTCCCGGGTCAGGTTAACGTTTCCCGCCGCGCGCACCCACACGTTGTCTTCGATGCGAATGCCGCCGTAGGGCAGAAAGCGATTCACGACCGGCCAGTTCACGTGTTTCGCCTGCGGCGTGGCCTGCAACGATTCGAGCAGCATGGGGATGAAGTACAGCCCGGGTTCGATCGTAAAGACCTGATCGATAGCGATATCTCGCGTCAGACGCAGCGCCGGATATCGCGCGGGAGGCGGCCGGGTACCGCCGTCGGGCGAGACCATATGGCCGGCCACGTCGTGGGTCTGCAGCCCGATCAGATGGCCCAGCCCGTGCGGCAGAAATGTATCCGTCACGCCATCGGTGAAGACTTGTTCGGCCGAGCAGGAAACGATGTCGAATGCGACGAGCAATTCAGCAATTGCGCGATGCATCGCTTCGTGAAGGTCCACGTAATTCATCCCGGGATGAATACTGTCGATCAGTGTCAGCTGACGAGCGTCGAGTGCGTCAATGAGCGCGGCAAAGTCGGCGTTGCGGTCGGCTGCGTAGGTGCGCGTGATGTCGCTGGCATAGCCGCGGTGACGACCACCCGCATCGATCAGAAAGCTCGCGCGCTGCGCGGGTGGCAGGCGATCGTAGTGCTGGTAATGCAGCACGCCGGCATGCTCGTTCTGCGCCACGATGCTTGAATAGGGCAGCTCCGCCTGCGTCTGTTGCGACGCGGCCAGGTAGGCTTGGTGGATCGCGAATTCGCTCGCGCCGGCCAGATACATATCTCGCGCAGCGCGATGTCCAGCGACCCCGATGCGCGTGGCGTGGCGCATGCACTCGATCTCAAACGGGGTTTTGATGGCGCGCGCGTAGTGGATCTGATTCAGCACCTGGGCGGGATTGACATCGGCGACGGGCAGATTGGAACTCATCCCGAGCGGATCGCCGACAAGCGCGACGCGATTGTCGCGCGCCACGGCGCGGCAGGCCGCATCCACCAGCGCATCCGGCGATTCAAATACTGCGATCTCCAGCGACGTGCCAACGTCGGGCGGCGTTGGTGGTTGATGCCAGTAATCGCGCGGTTGATAGAAGAACAAACGCGCGCGCTGTCCCGGGCGGACCAG
>JAQBCT010000233.1:0-8268 GCA_032124855.1 Gammaproteobacteria bacterium | reverse complement strand
CCACTGGTGTGCAGGGCGTCGATCGTGATGCGCGTCGTCGCGCCGTCGACGGTGTAGTCGATCACCGCATCGTTGAACGCCAGATTGGCCACTTCCCATGGCGCCCGCGCGTCATCAGACGCCGGCGGCGGAATGGGGATGGGCGGAAGCGCGTCGCCTTCGTAGTCGGGCGGCATCCAGTTGGCGTGCGTGCCTTGCTGCATCAGATGCGCGTGCAGGCCATCGAACGTTGCGCCTTGGATGACCAATTTGGGATTTCGGTTCAGCAGTTGCCACAGGTCGGCACTCAGTCGCAGGGTGCGGGCGCGCAGCAGAGGTTCGGTTGCGTCCGCTGACCAGTCTGCGCGCACATCCTCGGCCACCAGCTGCACCGGCGGCCACAGCCGCCAGCTGAGGTTGCCGTCGATAGCCACCTGCAGTCCTGTATTCGAAGCGATCAGTTCGATCAGTTCAGCTTTGAAGCGGTTCGCATCGGAGAGCAACCACCACATGGCGCCCACCGCGACCGCGAGAATGACCAGAATACCGAGTACGAATTTGCGCATGCCGCGCAGTATACGCGATGCATTACCAGCGACGCCGCGGCGTTGGCGCGGATGCGAGAAGCGCGCGTATCGCGCGCGTTAGGCGTGTCGGGTATGCGGCGGCGCCGTTTCGTGTTCGCTGACACGCCGAATCCAGTGGCGTACATGCAGCCAGCGTGGCCACACGAATCGCAATTCGGATTGGCGGCGGCACGACGCTACATAGCGCGCCATGCTGTCGTTGGCTTCCCGATGTGTTTCATAGGGACCCATGCTGGTATTGCCGCGGATCCGGAAATACCAGCGACCGTCCTGACGTTTGAAGATGCGCTCCGAATTCATGGCTGAAGCACCTCGATTAGGGCCGAACCATTGCACCACACGACCCGCGGCGCGTTGTGCCACGGTTGTAATGCGGAGTAAGGTAAATGCGCATAATTGCGAGTGGATGACGCATGACAGACGTGGGCGTGTGGCAGCCGGATGCGCTGAAATTGGATGCGGCAGTCGTGGCGCGGCTCGTCGGCGCGGCGGCGCATCTTGATGACGCAGATCTCGGTCTGTCCGCACAGGAAATTACGCAGTTTGCATTCGTGATGCAGCGTGGCGCTGATGACTGGCGGCCGCTGTTGAGCGATGTCGCAGACGCGCAGCTGGTTCAGCTGACGAAGTTTTTCACGCTGGCCGAGATGCAGCTGGCCGGGTGGGAAGCGCTGTCGCGATCCCCGGTGATTCCGATCGTTTCCGAACTGCGTCGACGCAAATGCTATCCGGACGACCTCACCGCGTGGATCAAGGCGCGTACCACAAATCGGTTTTTGCCCTACGGAAGTCTGCTCGACCGGCTTTGAAGACCGCGCTGCTATACTGCGCCGCCTTGCGACCAGCGAAGGATTTGTGATGAAAGCGCGTACAGCGCAGGTGGCCCGCGACACCCTGGAAACGAAGATTACGGTCAGCGTCAATCTGGACGGCACCGGCGCGGCGAAGCTTGCCAGTTCGGTGCCCTTTCTCGATCACATGCTCGACCAGGTGGCTCGGCATGGGCTGATCGACCTGGATGTGCAGGCGACGGGTGATATCGCCATCGATCCGCACCACACGGTGGAGGATATCGGTATCACGCTGGGCCAGGCGGTGGCCCGCGCGGTGGGTGATAAGAAGGGCCTCACGCGATATGGGCATGCCTACGTGCCGCTGGATGAAGCTTTATCGCGCGTCGTCATCGATTTCTCGGGACGACCCGGACTTGAATATCACGTCCCGTTCACACGCTCGCGCGTGGGCGAATTCGACGTGGACTTGTGCCGTGAGTTCTTTCAAGGGTTCGCCAACCATGCTCAAGTGACGCTGCACATCGACAACCTGCGCGGTGATAACAGTCATCACCAGGCGGAAACGGTGTTCAAGGCATTTGGGCGTGCGCTGCGCATGGCGGTGACGCTGGATGGGCGTATGGGAGCGTTGATGCCTTCCACCAAGGGCAAGCTCTAATTCCATGTGGGTGATTCCTGCCGTCGATATCAAGGATGGGCAGTGTGTGCGTCTGCGTCAGGGTCGCATGGACGACGTCACTGTGTTCGGCAGTGACCCGGTCGCGATGGCCCGGCATTGGTTTGCGGCCGGGTGTGGTCGTCTGCATCTGGTTGATCTGGACGGCGCCATTGCCGGTGCACCACGCAACGCCACGATCATGCGCGCCATCTGTACCGCCGCTGGAGATATCCCGGTGCAGGTGGGTGGCGGTATTCGCGAGCTGGAAACCATTGCCAGTTATCTGGACGCCGGTATGGCGGCGGTGATCATCGGCACGCGCGCCATCGCGGAACCCGAATTTCTGGCCGAAGCGTGCAAACAGTTCCCCGGCCGCATTCTGCTAGGGCTGGATGCGCGCGACGGCATGCTTGCCACCCATGGCTGGGAAGCGACCACCGATCGCAGCGCGTTGTCCGTTGCCCAGCGCGCGGCCCACCTGCCGCTGGCGGGCATCATCTACACCGATATTGCTCGCGACGGCATGGGTACCGGCTTGAACATTGCGGCGACGATGGAGCTGGCCGAGCGAAGCGGCCTCCCTGTCATCGCGTCGGGCGGGGTTCACGATCTGACCGATCTGCAGGCGCTTTCGCGTGCTGCTGCCGCAAGTCGTGGCACGCTGCTTGGCGTGATCACAGGGCGGGCGTTGTACGAAGGGACACTCGAGCTTGCGGCGGCACAGGCGGCGCTGACGGGCTGAGCGTGTTGATCAGGTGCGTGAGCCTGATTTGCGCAACGCCGCGCGCGGCCAATGCAGGTAATGCGCTTTCGAGAAACGCCAGGCTGAGATCGTGCGGATGCGCAATCAGCACGGCATGGCCCTGACGGCGCGCGATGGCAACGGCGCGTTCGAATTCGGCGGCGATGGACAACGCATCGAGTTGATTGTCCAGGAATACGTCGCGGCGTAGCGCCGGCACGCCGGATGCTTCGGCCACGTCGCGCGCCACGGTGTCCGCGGTTGTGCGACTGTCGAGAAAGAACAGCCCGCGCGCGTGAACCTCTGCCATCAGCGAAAGCATGGCACCGCGCTGAGTGGTGAGCAGGCTGCCGGTGTGGTTGCTGACTCCGACGGCGTGGGGTACTTCGGCGAGCGACAGCACCAGGTGGCGGCGGAGTTCGTGTTCCGACATGGCCGTTGTCAGCGTGCCCGGTTCGGCGCGCAATTCGTCGTTGGCCTGCATCGGCTGATGCAGGATGACATCCTTGCCTGCGGCGGCAGCAAGCTCCGCAAGCCGCGCGGCGTTGGGGGTGAATGGCAGCACGGCGACGGTGAGCGGGCCAGGGAGCGCGATCACGCGTTGACCACGCGCCAGGTTGTAGCCGAGATCGTCGATGATCACCGCCAGTTCAGCCGTGGCGTCCGGCGCGCCCGCCGCGGCGCTCGCGGCGCCGCCCAGCAGCACGCAGCACAGCAGTGCACGGTTCAACCGGAAGCGATTCGTAGTCATCGTGTGTGTCCCGCCTGAGCCCTGCCCAACGACTGCGCGAAGGTGCAGGGACTCCCCCTGTTGCTGCGGAGGATAGCGAGCGCCTGCTAGCGGTGCAATTGACTTCGCGGCGTGTCTGAATCACCGCGCGTGAGAACCCGCGTCAACCCGGTCGGCGCTGCTTCAGTGCCTGTACGGCGGCGGCCAGCAGTGCGGCGCCGCCATCGTCTGTGGTCGAATCGGCGTCCAGTTCCAGGTCGGGGTGAATGCCTGTGCCCTGGATGGAGCGTCCGCGGGGTGTGAAGTACAGCGCCGTTGTCAGCTTCAGGGCGTGCGAGTCCTCCAACGGCAGCACCGCCTGCACGGAACCTTTGCCGAAGCTGGTGGATCCCACGATCAGCGCCCGCTGATGGTCCTGCAGCGCGCCCGCTACGATCTCAGCGGCCGATGCCGATCCCTTGTTGATCAACACCACCAGCGGTGCGCCCGCCAGCAGGTCGTCGCCAGTTGCGACATAGCGCAGGTCGGCGGAGTGACGCCGACCCTGCGTGTAGACGATCACGCCGTCGGCGTTGGTGAGAAATGCATCGGCAACGTCCACCGACGCCTGCAGGATGCCCCCCGGATTGTTGCGCAGGTCGAGCACCAGCCCGCGCAGTGGACCGTGTTGCGTCTGCAGCGCGTCGATGGCGGAGGCGAGCTCCGCGCCGGTGTTGTTCTGGAACTGCGAGATGCGCACATAGCCGAGGCCGGGCTCCAGTGTTTGCGCACGCACGCTGGTCACGTCGATGGTGGCGCGAACGATTTCGAACCGCAGCAATTCATCTACCCCGGCGCGCCGCACGGTAAGCGTCACCGCGGTGCCGGGTTTACCGCGCAGCGCAACACTTGCCGCATCGACGCTGATGCCTTCAACGGGACGATCATCGATGCGCTGCAGCACATCACCGGCGGCGACGCCGGCGCGGTGGGCCGGTGTATCGTCTATCGGCGTAATGACTCTGATCTCGCCATTTTCTTCGGCGAGCTCCAGGCCCACACCGTCAAAGTGTCCCGAAGTCAGCTCCTCGAGTGTGGCCAACGCGTGTTCGTCCAGCAGGCTCGAGTGCGGGTCCAGGCCACCCATCACTCCGGCAATCGCCGTGTTCAGCAGTTCTTCCTCGCTGCGGGCCTCGACGTAATTTTCCCGAATCTGTGCCAACAGTTGCTCAAAGGCGTGCAGATCGATTGCGCCGCTGTACACACTACGCTGCGCGTGAAAATGCAATGCGACGCCAATGGCAATACCGGTGACGATGCTCACCATCACTGCGACCAGCGTCTTGGGACGTAGCGACAGGGTGACGGCTTTACGTTTCATGGATTGCGCTTGGCCTGCGAGTAAGTTCAGCGACGCGCTAGCCACGCGAGCGGGTCGACCGCGGCACCCTTGAAGCGGATTTCGAAATACAACCCGCTCTCGCTCTGGCCGCCGCTGCGCCCGGTGGTGGCCAGCGCTTCGCCGCCCTTCACGGTCTCGCCCACGCGCTTATAGAGCACGTCGGAGTGAGCGTAAAGGCTCATGTAGCCGCTGCCATGATCGATGATCGTCAGCAGACCGAAACCGCGCAGCCAGTCGGAGAATGCCACCCGTCCGCCGGCAATCGCGGATACGGGGCTGCCTTCCTTCACGGTGATGAAGATGCCTTGCCATTTCAGCAGGCCGCCGGCACGTTGCGAGCCGAAGCGATGCGCCAAGGTGCCTTTGGACGGCCAGGGCAGTTTGCCCTTGCTGCGGGCAAAGGCGGCACCGTCGATGCTGCCGGCGCGGCGGTTCAGCTCGGTGATCAGCGTTTCGAGGCGTGCCCGATCGTCCACCAGTCGAGTGCGCTCCTTCGACTTGCCCTTCATTTCGTCGTTCAGTGAGGCAAGCAATTGCGTTCGCTGGCGGCGCTGGCTCAACTGCTCCTGGCGCTGCGCGTCCAGCTTCGACTGCTGCTCTGCGAGTGCGGTTTCGCGGGCGCTGGTTTGGGCTGCGTTAGTTGCGATGGCGGCCATTGTCTGCAGGTATGCATCCAGCGCTTCACTGCGCGCGGCTGAGAAGTAGCGGTGATAACGCAACATCCGGTCGATGCGCTGGGGGTCTTCCTGGTTGAGCAACAGTTTGATGAAGTCCTCACCCGCGAGACGGTATGCGGCTGCGAGATGGTCGCCTATCCGCTGCGCCTGCTCGTCGCGCTGCGTTTCGAGCGCGGTCATCTCATTGTTCAGTGCGGTCAGCGCCTCGCGGGTGTCGTTGAGTTGGCTCTCGATTCGCTTGATCGCCTGGTTGGTGGCGGCGATCGATTGATCCGTGCTGCGCAGATCCTTCTGCAGACCGCGCTGTTTCCGATTGGCGGTGGAGAACCAGGCATCGAGATCGTTCAGGCGTTTGGTGACGCCGTTCATGTCGCGTCGCGCCGTAGAGATATCGTCAGCGGACGTCGCGAGCTGCGGCACCAGCAGCGACAGCGCCAGGCTCAGGACGATCAGATGAGAGCGTCGCGCCATGCGGCGTCAGGCGCTGCGGCGCGCGGGCTCTGCGGCTTCGATCAGCGAATGCCCGGTCATTTCCGGCGGAATGGGCAATTGCATCAGGCGCAGCAGGGTCGGCGCGACATCAGCCAGCGTACCGCCGCCAGCGAACTTCACCTTGCGGCTACCCACGTACACGAGCGGCACCGGTTCACAGGTGTGCGCGGTGTGGGCCTGGCCGGTGTGGGCGTCGTCCATCTGTTCGACATTGCCGTGATCGGCCGTGATCAGGCACTGCGCGTCGGCTGCGCGCACCGCCGCGACGATTCGAGCCAGGCATTCATCCAGCGCCTCGACCGCTTTGACGGCGGCCGCAAAGTTGCCGGTGTGTCCCACCATGTCGGCGTTTGCGAAATTGCAGACGATGACATCGAAACGGTGCGATTGGATCGCTTCGATGAGGCGATCTGTGAGTTGCGGTGCGCTCATCTGCGGCTGCAGGTCGTACGTGGCTACTTTGGGGGAAGGCACCAGCACGCGTTCTTCGCCGGGGTAAGGCGCTTCGCGACCCCCACTGAAGAAAAATGTTACATGCGCATACTTTTCGGTTTCCGCGATGCGCAACTGTGTGCGCTGCAGATTCGCCAGATATTCGCCCAGCGTGTTGGCGGGCTCGTCAGGCAGGAATGCGCAGGGCAGATCGATATCCTCAGCATAGCGGGTCAACGTGACGAACGCCGCCAGCTTGACGCGTGAGCGTCGGCTGAATGCGTCGAATGACTCCGCACTGAGCGCGCGGCTTAGCTCGCGGGCACGATCGGCGCGAAAGTTCATGAATACACACACGTCGCCGTCATGCATCTGCACCGGCAGTTCATCGAGCTCATGGATGGCGGTGGGTTGCACGAACTCATCGCTCTCGCCACGTTCGTAGGCGGCCGCGAGTGCTGCGGTGGGGTCTGCCGCGTGAAACGGCGCTTCGCCGCGCACCATCAGGTTGTATGCGCGCTCCACCCGATCCCAGCGTTGATCGCGATCCATGGCGAAGTAGCGGCCCACAATGGAGGCGACGCGTGCAACCCCCAGCTGATCAAAGTGCGCCTCGAATCGCGCCAGGGAATTCGCCGCGCTTTTGGGTGGCGTATCGCGACCGTCGAGAAATGCGTGCAGGAAGATGCGTTGCACGCCACGTGCGGCCGCCACATCCACCAGAGCCAGCAGATGATCTTCGTGGCTGTGTACACCGCCCGGTGAAAGCAGGCCGAAGACATGCAGCGCCGCGCCGCCAGTGACCGCATCGATGGCGTCACAGATGACCGGATTACGGGCGAACTCACCGGTTTCGATGGCGAGGCTGATGCGCGTCAGATCCTGATAGACAACGCGGCCGGCGCCGAGGCTCATATGTCCCACTTCCGAGTTGCCCATCTGTCCGGCGGGCAGGCCGACGTCGTGTCCCGAGCCTGAGATCAACGTATGCGGCGCGCTGCTCCACAACCCGTTCCAGGTGGGGGCGTGGGCAGCGGCGATGGCGTTACCGTCGGTCGCCGCGCGGTAGCCGAAACCGTCCAGAACGATCAGCAGACTGGTTTGGCGCGGCGTGTCGGGCATGGAGTTTCCCGGGTGAAATTGTGGGTGCGGCATTCTAATCAGTTTGGCCATGTGCGACCAAGGCGCGTGTGTATAATGCGCGCTCGCCGGCTGGGTCAACTCTGGGTTCTCGATGAGCCAACTCTTTGAATTCGTTTCGAATCATCCGTTTCTGTTTGGGCTGTTCGCTGTGCTGCTGGCGTTCTTCATCCGCAATGAAACGCAGCGCGGTGGACGCGCCGTGAGTCCCCAGGAATTGGTCAATCTGGTGAACCGCGAAGGGGCGCTTGTGCTCGATGTGCGCGATACCAAAGAGTTCGCTGCGGGACATATTGTTGATGCTGTGAACATCCCGCACGGTGCGCTCGAGGGCCGCGTGGTTGAATTGACCAAGTACAAGGAGACGCCACTCACCATCGTCTGCAAGATGGGTCAGCACGCGGGTGCATCAGGCGCGCTGCTGCGCAAAGCAGGATTCGCCAACGTGACGCGCCTCACCGGAGGGATGACGGAATGGCGCAATCAGAATCTGCCGGTGGTGAAGGGTTAGTGGCGCCGCAACCGAACGAATTCACCCTGGAGCGCATCTATGTGCGCGACTCATCGTTTGAGTCGCCGCGCGCGCCCGAAGTCTTTCAACAGCAGTGGCAGCCGAACATTCAAATGGATATCAATACGCGCGCCAACCACTTGGG
>JAQBCT010000232.1:0-7287 GCA_032124855.1 Gammaproteobacteria bacterium | reverse complement strand
ATCGCGGCGAGCAGCTGCGCGTTGAAGTCCGCGTGTGTCTTCTGAAGCTCCGCCAGTGCCGGGCCTGCGGTTCGCGGCGCGGTGGTCAGTGCGGCCGTGAGCTGCGGCACCACGTCACGCAAGTCGCCGACCAACGGAACTTCAATGGGGCGGTTCACGCCAATGGCCGACGCATCGCGTTCGATGTAGATCCACTTGCGGTTCGTATTGCCCTTGGCCCAGTGACGGCCCACGCCGTAATGAATCGGTTCACCGATTTCTGTGCCAACCGCAATGACGAGGTCGGCCTGGGCGATGGCAGCGGTGCCGGCGGGTGATGCATACGGGAACGTGCGGGCTTCCAGATCGGGAAGGAATACCCCGCCGCCGGGTGTCTGGATGACCGGACATTGCAGAACGTGGGCGAGGGCGGTGACGCATTCGTGCGCGCGGGAGACGAATGCGCCTTGTCCCACCAGCAGGATCGGGAATCGCGCCGCGCGGATCAGCTCGATGCCGCGTCGCACCGTGGCCTCGCTGGCGGCCTGTTCGGTGAGGCGATAGACGTGCGGCGCGGCGGCGGGCGGCAGATCGAGCGGGGTCTGCATCACGCTCATGGGATATTCGATGTACACCGGCCCCGGCCGTCCGCCGAGGGCACAGCGAAATGCTTCGTGGACGATCTCGTCGGTCTGCTCGGCGAATTCGATGGTGCCGACGTATTTCATCGCCTCTTCGAAGTAGCGCGGCTGGCGCGTGTATTGAAAGCGGCCGCGCCGTACGCGCTGATCGAACAGGCGCTGGCGCTGCCCCATCACGAATACGGTGGGGATGTTTTCTTTCGCGGCACAGATCGCGGCCGGCGCCAGATTGGCCACGCCTGGGCCCTGATTGCCGACGATCACACCGGGTTTGCCGGTCATGCGCCACAGCCCATCGGCCATGAAGGCACCGGCGGTTTCGTGGTGCGGCGCAATGACGCGCCAGCCGCGCGCCTCGGCAGCAGTGAACATGCCGACGAAGCTGGGATCCGGAATGCCGAACAGCGTCTTGATGCCTTCGGCTTCGAACAATTCGAGCAGTCGGTCGTGGACGAAGACAGACATGGATGACCTCCCGTCAGGTACAGATGTTGAGCGCTTCACGATGCCAGGCCGTCCTGGCGGCGCAATCACGGATTCCCGCTATCCCCTATCGATGGCGCGCAGCGCGTAGCCAGCCGATTGCCAGAAAGGTGATCACTGCGACGAAGATGGCCATGAGGCGTATCTCGGGCAGCACGACCTCGGCTCGCGACGGCACAAGCGCGATGTCCAGCGCGCCGAGCTTGTAGGGTGCGGCCTGCGCATAAGCGGGATCGGTGAGCATTTCGAAGAAATTGCGACGCGTTGGATAGCGCATCACTGCAATGCGGTCCCAACGATCTGCCTCGGCCGCGGACGTGGTGAGATTCACACCACTGACAGAGCCCGCGAAGATCGGCCAGGCGCTGCGCGCCAGTGCGAGGGGCACCACGATCGAGTCGTAGTAGTCGTTGGCGGCTTCGGGCGAGCCCTCGAACTCGGCCGGAATGCCGGCGTCGCGGTGCAGCGTGTCGAAGAAGCGCATCAGATTGAGCAAGTACGGCGGCTGGCCGTCGTCGTTCTCGCCGAACGCGCGCAGCCGCGCGAGGTAGTCCGCCTTCTCGGCAGCGGGAATGGGCACCTGCGCTTCGATGATCTGCAGATAGCGGTCCACTTCAGCCTGGGTCAGGCGATCGCCAGGTCCCTGCCAGTGCCAGACGACAGTGCAGAGCAACACCAGTACGGCGCCGAGGATGAGTTCGAACCGGTGGCGCTTCATATCTCGCGCACGGCGGTGAGGTAGCTGGCGGCTGCGCGCAGATGCGAATCGACCCCGTTCAGTCCCGCGTTGTGCGTGGCGATTGCCAGATGCGTGGCGCCGACATCGCGCCACTTCTGCGCGTGGCCTTGCCAGCGCTCGGGCGTGCCGCCGGCGACCTGGGCCTGCGCCTGTACGCCGAAGCCATCCCAGCTCAGCCCGGCTGCGACGCGGTGCGCCTTTATTGCCTGTAGTGCTTCGGCGGCGGCCGGCGTGGGACCCATCAGCGGAATCCAGCCGTCACCCAGTTCGCCGCAGCGCTTCAGCAGTGCCGGCGCAACGCCGCCGAACCAGATGGGGATGGTTGCGGTGGGACGCGGATTGATGCTCGCCGCGGTCACCGTATGAAATTTTCCGGCATAGGTCAGGCTGTCTTCGCGCCACAACTTGCGCAGCAGATCCACCTGTTCGGCCTGGCGTTTGCCGCGCGTATGAAAGTCTTCGTTCAGTGCTTCGTATTCGACCGTGTTCCAGCCGGTGCCGATCCCCAGCCGCAGACGACCCTCTGATAGCAGGGCTACTTCCGCGGCTTGCTTCGCCACCAGCACGGTCTGGCGTTGCGGCAGGATCAACACGGCCGACATCAGATTGATGCGCTGGGTGACGGCCGCGATGAATGCCAGGGTGGTGAATGGCTCGTGGAAGCGCACATTCTTGTCGTAAGGACGTCGCCTCTCGTCACCTGGGCTGTTGGTGCCCGAGCCCATCACATGGTCGTAGATCAGCAGATGGGTTGCGCCCAATGCTTCGGCGCCCTGCACGAATGCTTTGATGGCGTGCGGGTCGGTGCCGATCTCGTGATGCGGGAAGACGATGCCATAGTCCATCGGTGCTCCAGATGCGTTGACAGGGTGTGCCCGGGATTCTGCAACATCCCGGGGCCGACTGTCAGGCCGCGCAGGCTCAGGAAGGATCGCGTTCGGGAATTGCCAGGAGATGCTCGCGCAGTGCACTGGGATTGCCGCTGTCGTGTGCGAGCCAATCCTCGAATGCGTCGATCACCGCACCAAAGTAGATGTGGCGCGCATCGACGCTGCCGGATCCGCCGTGTGTGCCATTGCGGCCAGCGGCACCTTCGTTGCCAGGCGGTTGGTCCGGCTGCTCGCCGCGCAGACCTTTGCAGCCCTTGCCGCCCCGCCCGCCATTGCCACCGCGCCCCGGTTGGCCCGCGTTGCCTTCTGCGGCATCGCTGCGCGCCGGTGTTTCCTGGTATAGCAACGCGACGATGCCGCCGCTGCCACCATTGCCCGCGGCGCCGCCCGCGCCGCCGGCGACACCATGCTTGGCCAGCCCGAAACTGCGCGGACCGCAGTAACCATCGCGCCCAGCCGCCCCGGTGGCGCCGCGGGCGCCGTGACCCCCGGTGCCGCCACGCGCGACCACTTGCGTGTCGGTGAACGCTGCGGCTGCAATGAGTGCGATGCCGCCCGTTTCACCGTCGCTGCCGGCGGCACCGGCCGAGAATCCGTCGAGTCCGTCGTGGCCCCCCACGTCCACCATCGCGCCGTTGATGCGCGGTGCGAGCAGCGTGATGCGACCTCTCGGTACGACCAGTCGGCCGCCGGCTTCGAAATCGATGTCATTGGCCACGAGTACGCGATCCGTCGGCAGGTGCACCCCCCCCCTGACCGTGATGCGCTGTGCCGCGATGAGGGCGGTGGTGGGGAGTGTGCGTTCGGTCTGAGCATCGAGCACCAATGCCTCGGGCACGGGTGTGTCGATGACCTCGATGATGTCGAGTTCGGCAGCGCTTCGCGTTGGCCACAGCGACCAGATCGCCCAGATCAGCATCAACACCAGCGTGATGGCCGCACCCACGAGGGGCACCTTGAAGTCGTTGATCAGTTGCTGCATTGATGGGCTGAGACGATCGGCGAGGGCGAATTTCATGCGCGCGATTGCACCGCAAATACGCCACTTTCGCCACGTTTTTCGCGATAGCCTACGCGTTCCACCCACTTTGAAGGCGCAATCCCATGGCCAGCATTGCCGACAAACGACGCACCTATCGCACGTTGCATGAGCGCGGGTGTTTCGTGTTGCCCAATCCGTGGGATGTGGGGACGGCGCAATACCTGCAACAGCTCGGCTTCGCTGCGCTTGCCACCACCAGCGCAGGCTACGCGTTCAGTCGGGGCCTGCCCGACAACAAGGTTTCGCGCGACGCGATGCTGGCGCATATCGCAGAACTGGTTGGGGCCACTGACGTGCCCGTGAATGCCGACTTCGAAGGGGGTTACGCACGCTCGCCCGAAGGCGTGGCCGAGAGCGTTGCGCTGTGCGTCGACACGGGTGTGGCCGGCCTGTCCATCGAGGATTCAACTGGCGATGCGGCCAATCCACTGTTTGATCTGGAACTCGCCGTCGCGCGTATCCGCAGCGCGCGGGCCGCCATCGATCGTGCTGGCGGTGATGTGCTGCTGACGGGGCGCGCCGAATGTTTCATTGTGGGACGCCCCGATCTCGACGAAACGATTCGCCGCCTGAAAGCCTATGCCGATGCCGGCGCCGACTGTCTGTATGCGCCCGGCATCCGTACGCGCGCGCAGATCGAGGCCGTGGTTGCCGCCGTGGCGCCAAAGCCCGTCAATCTGTTGATGGGTGCGCCGGGTGAATTCGATGTGGCGGCAATTGCAGCGCTGGGCGTGCGACGGATCAGTGTCGGCGCGTCACTTGCACGGGCAGCGTGGGGCGGTTTCATGCGGGCTGCCCAACAACTCCACGAAGGGCGCTTCGATGGTTTTGCCGACGCGGCATCGGGTGGCGAGCTGAATAAACTGTTCGCGCGGATCAGCGGCTGAGCGCGGTGCGAGCGCGGTGTGTGAGGCGGCCCAGGCTGCGGCACGCATCGCTGCAGAAGCGCGCCGCCGCGTAGGGAATGAACCATTCCTCACAGGCAGGACATTGCGCAGGTTCAGCCGCTCGCGGTTCGAGCGTACCGTTGCGGCGCGCCTGCAACAGCTGCGCGATCGCGTCGTTGTGGCTCACCATGTCGCGGAACTCACGATCACTCACTTCGAGCAGATCGATGATCGTGCCCACCTCAAGGCGAGGCGAGCGCAGCAGCAGCGCTATGGCTTCTTCTTCCAGTGTCATCGGTGGTGCGATGCTCCATCCAACCGTGTTGCCGCCGTCTATCGTAGCCCGCGTCACGGGCCGCAATGCTGCGTTCGGTCACGTTGTGACGGCGCCAGCGACGTCGATGGGTGTGATGGTACCAAGTTGTGCCTCAATTGCCGCTGCAGCGTCCAAACACTGATCTTCGCGGAACCGATCACCGATCACCTGCACGCCAACAGGCAGCCCATTGGCCACCCCTGCCGGCACGCAGACGACTGGCAGCCCCAACAGATTCATCGGGGTGACGAAGCGCATGATGTTGATGATATCGGCGGCGCTGTCGGGGCCGGCCACGTCGTAGCCGTGCTCGAACTGGGGCTGGCACCAGGTGGGGCCAACGATGATCGGATAGGTTGCGAAGAACTCGGACCACGCGCGCGCAATTTCGTGGCGCGTTTGCATGAGGGTCACGCCATCTGTGTAGGTCGGTGAGCCGAACATAGCCGAAAAGTCGCTGAAGAAACCCATCGCTTGCGTCGACATCACGGCGCTCATTTGCGCTGTGATCGTGCTGAACTCCCAGGCAATCCATCGTCCCCAGGTCTCCACAGCCGCCTCGATCATGGGCGGCATCACTTCCTCAACCGTGTATCCGGCGCCGGCGAGTGCATCACCGGCCCGGCGCACGCCGTCACGAATCGCAGCTGCCGTGGTGCCGCCTGCTGGATTGGTAACCAGCGCGACCTTGATCGGGTGCGGCGCCGGCGGCCCGATGAGCGGCGCCGGAAACGACCATGGATCGCGCGGATGCGCCCCGGACAGAATCGGCAGCGCCATGCGCAGATCAGCCACGGTGCGCGCCATCGGGCCCTGCACGGCCATCATCTGCCCCACCAGCATGCCGCTGCGCGGCTCCAGGCTCGACGCGTGCGGTATGCGGCCGAGACTCGGCTTGAGTGACGCGATGCCGCAGCAGAATGCGGGGTTGCGAAGTGACCCTCCGATATCGTTGCCGAGACCAATCGGACTCATGCCGGTGGCGAGGGCGGCCGCTTCGCCCCCGCTCGAACCGCCCACAGTGCGTTGCAAATTCCACGGGTTGCGCGTGAGGCCATAAAGCGCGCTGTCGGTATGCAGCCGCAGCGCCATATCGGGCAGATTGGTCTGGCCGATGGCAATCGCACCGGCGCCCTTCATTCGCTCGACCATCGGATGATCCAGCGACGGCATGGCCTGAGCGAACGCCGGTACGCCGTGGGTCGTCGGGCTGCCCACGAGATCGATATTGGCTTTCACTGTCATCGGCACGCCATGCAGCGGTCCGACCTGTGTGCCGCCGGCAATGGCCGCATCCGCCAGATCGGCTGCCTCAAGTGCGGCGTCCGCCAGGACGTTCACGATGGCATTGACGGCGCCATTCACGTCCGCAATGCGTCGCAGATGCGCCTCAACCACCGCGCGCGAACTCACGTCACGCTTTGCGATCAACGCGGCGAGCGTACCTGCGGATTGCTGCCAGAGTGGCTGAGTCATAGGGTTCTCCAATAGGGTTTGTCGACAACCTTGCATAACATGCGAGTTCCGTCGGGAATGGCTGTCATGCAAGACGCTAACGAATCAACTGCGTGGATCTGCATCCGTCGCGCGGCCCAACGTCGCCAGCTGGCGGAGGCGAGTCTGGTGTTATCGGCCGTCGCTGTCGACCACCGTATCGAACCGCTCGATGCCGAGTGGGGTTTATACGTGCCCACCGAAACAGTGCCCCACGCCAACGCAGAATTGGAGAAGTACCGCGTTGAGAATCGCGTGAAACCGCAGCTCGCGCCACGCGTAGTCATCATCGACAGCGGCTGGATTGGCGTGATCGGCTATCTGTTCGTGATCTGGCTGCTGCCCACGCTTGAAACCTCGTTCGCCTTCGAGCGCAACTGGCGTGACGCGGGAGCCATGCAGGCGGGCCTCGTGATGACGGGGCAGTGGTGGCGCACGATCACGGCGCTGACGCTGCACGCGGATCTGGGGCATATCGTCGCCAATTCGCTGTTCGGCGCCGTATTCGGTTTGCTGGTGGGCCGCCACTACGGCAGCGGATTGGGCTGGTTGCTGGTGGTGCTGTGCGGCGCCGTGGGCAACGGCCTCGATGCGGCGTTGCAGGCGGATGCGTTTCGGTCGATCGGCGCCTCAACCGCAACGTTTGCGGCGGTGGGACTCGTTGGCGGATTCGTCTGGCGCCGTGGTTACTACAGGGGGGCCACCTGGAAGCGCAGCGTCGCACCCCTTTTTGCTGCGATCGCGCTGTTTGCCTACACAGGTGTGGGTGATGAAAACACCGATATCGTCGGGCATCTCACTGGCCTGACGACTGGG
>JAQBCT010000231.1:0-3179 GCA_032124855.1 Gammaproteobacteria bacterium | reverse complement strand
AACAAGGTTTCTCAGCTCCCGCAAGCCCACCGAGAGTATCGCCAGGTCAGGGCTGGTTGCCGCGCGCACTTCGGCAAGCACTTGATTGGCCCGCTCCAGCGGACTGCGAATGCTTTCTTCCCACGCGGCGATCAGCGCACTCGGTTCAGCGATGTCAGGGTTGCACCCGAGCACGTCGCCGGTCAGCGAGCGCAACAGTTCGGCCAACTCGTCGGAAAGCGCGGCCTGCGCCAGTGCCTGCCAATGCGAATCACTCGGCAACAGTCCGATTTGCTCGCGCAGCCAGGACAAATGCAGCTTCGCGGTCAGTGCGAAAAAGACATCGGCCACGCACGCAACCGTACGAGCGCTGGTTTGCGCCAACTCGACAATATCCAGCGCAGCATGCGCCAGATCGGCACCGGCCACGCGGCGCGCGAGCGCCGCCGGCACGCCGGCCTGCGTCAGTTCTTCTGCGCTCCGGCCAACGCTCTCGAACTCGCGCTCGCCGAGCAACGAATCAAGTGCAACGATGACGTTCTCCACCGGATCAGCGAAGCGGCTGATAACGGCTTCCGACTCTTCCGCGAATTTCCGTCGGCGCAGGAACCACAGGGTGGCACGAGACGTCAGTTTCCGTACCGAAATGAGCATCGACATCTGCACGCGATCCTCGACCTCGTTGTCGAGCGCGCCAATCTCCTCCCAAATGCGTATCAGCCGGAAAATTTGACGTGCCATCAGGTAGGCACGCACTACGTCCGACGGACGCGCACCAGTCTCCTCCATAAGCTGGTGCACAAAAGTGCTGCCGACCCGGTTGAGCATGCTGTTGCAGACATGCGTAGCGACAATCTCGCGGCAAAGCGGGTGACGATAAATGGCTTCGCGAAAACGGCTTCCGAGCGCGACCGGGAAATAACGCTCCAGCGCAGTGGCGATAAACGGATCCTCGGGCACCTTGGACGACAACAACTGCTCGTAGAGCCAGATCTTCCCGTAGGCAAGCAATACCGCGTGTTCTGGCGTGGTCAGTCCGATACGCGCCGCTTTGCGCGCCACGATCTCCTCTTCGGACGGCAAGTACTCGATGCCTCGATCGAGCTTACCCTGGCGTTCGAGATAGCGAATGAAGCTCGCCTGCGCTTCGAGCAGAGTGACGCCGCACGCGCCAGTGACCGCCAGCGACTGGGCCTGGTAAGTGTTGTCGCGCAGAACCAGCGCCGCAACATCGTCGGTCATCTGCGCGAGCAGTCGGATGCGCTGCTTATCGGTCAGTTCGCCGTCGGCCATCACGCCGTTCAGCAGGATCTTGATGTTGACCTCGTGGTCAGAGCAGTCCACGCCCGCCGAGTTGTCGATCGCGTCGGTATGAATCAGCCCGCCTTTCAATGCATACTCGATGCGCCCTCGCTGGGTAAAGCCGAGGTTGCCGCCCTCGCCAACGACGCGGCAGCGCAGTTCGGCGCCGTCCACGCGCACGCCGTCATTGCTGCGGTCGCCCGCATTCGCATGCGTCTCCGCGCTTGATTTAACGTAGGTGCCGATGCCGCCGTTGTACAACAGATCGACCGGCGCACGCAGAAGCCCGCGGACCAAGTCATTCGGCGCCAACGCCTTCGCGTCAATGCCGAGCGCCTGGCGCGCCTGCGCCGAAAGCGCAATGGATTTGGCTCTGCGGTCATAGATGCCACCGCCCTTCGATATCAGCTTCTGGTCGTAGTCCATCCACGATGAACGCGGCAACGAAAACAGGCGCTCGCGTTCGCGGAACGACTGCTCCGTGCCGGGATCGGGATCGATGAAAATGTGGCGATGATCGAAAGCCGCCAGCAGCCGGGTATGTCGCGACAGCAGCATGCCGTTGCCGAACACGTCCCCAGACATATCGCCGATGCCCACCACGCTGAAGTCGGCGGCCTGGATGTTTCTGCCAAGGGTGCGGAAATGCTTCTTCACAGACTCCCAGGCGCCGCGTGCGGTGATGCCCATCTTCTTGTGGTCATAGCCACTCGATCCGCCGGAGGCGAACGCATCGCCCATCCAGAACCCGTACTCCGCGGCGACGCCGTTGGCAATGTCGGAAAATGACGCAGTGCCCTTGTCTGCCGCCACGACCAGATAGGTGTCATCGTCGTCATGGCGCACGACCCGCGGCGGCGGCACGACTGCGCCGAGCACGCGGTTTCCGGTCAGGTCGAGCAGACCACGCAGGAACGTCGTGTAGCAGTAGACGACTTCTTTCATCAGGGTTTCGCGATCCGCATCCGCGGGTGGACTTTTGACGACAAATCCACCTTTGGCGCCAACCGGCACGATCACCGCGTTCTTGACCATCTGTGCCTTCATCAGCCCCAGCACCTCGGTGCGGTAATCTTCCATGCGGTCCGACCAGCGCAGCCCGCCGCGTGCGGTACGCCCTCCGCGCAGATGCACGCCTTCGACGCGCGGCGAGTACACATAGATCTCGAATAACGGCAGTGGCGCCGGCAGGCCGGGCACCAGCGACGGATCGAACTTCAGCGACAGGTAAGGTTTTGGCGCGCCGTCCGCGCCAACCTGAAAATAATTTGTGCGCGTGGTTGCAATAATCAACGCAAGCATCTGTCGCAAGATGCGGTCTTCGTCGAGACTCACCACCTCGTCAATCGCCGCAGCGACCTGCTGTTCCCGCTCCTTCCCTCTCAGCTGCGCCGGTTCATCGCCATCCGGTTCATCGCCATCCGGTTCAAAACGCTCCATGAACAGCGCCACAAGCTGTCGCGCGATTGCAGGGTACGCGCCGAGCGCCGCCTCCATGTAGGCTTGACTGAAAGTGAATCCAGCCTGACGCGCATACTTTGCGTAGGCTCTTAACAGCGCTATTTCACGCCAATTCAGTCCTGCGCAAAGCACCAGCCTGTTGAAATCGTCACTTTCTGCGGCGCCACGCCACACCCGAAGAAACGCATCGTGGAAATCGCTGCGCACCGCGTGGACATCGATCGCGGCGTCCGCACGCAGACCCATATCATGAATCCATATTGATGTGCCGCCATCGGGTTCGATCTGGTAGCGGCGTTCGTCGATCACCTTGACGCCCATGTGCTCAAGCATCGGCAAACTTTGCCACAGCGGCACAGTGGCGCCACGTTTCAGCAGCTTGAACCGCAGTTCACCGGGCGGCGCGTCGACCGGCTTGTAAAGATTCATGCTGATGC
>JAQBCT010000230.1:0-8945 GCA_032124855.1 Gammaproteobacteria bacterium | reverse complement strand
ACGCATCCATCGGATTGCGGCGCAGGCAGATGACGCGCGCGTTGGGCAGCGCCGCGTGAATCAATGCGGCATAGAAAAAATTCATCGGCATTTTGTCGATGAAACGATGCGTGTGGCCGGTGCGCGGGCGCGTGCTGTCGATGTACTGCGCGCCTGCCGCTGAAAGATCGAGCGTAGTACTTGCGGCCAGGGTGGGCGCGTCCAGCACCTTGTTCGAGCCGGTGCCGGTGTGGCGCTTCAGCAACAGCGCGAAGTTGGTGAGTTCGCCCGCCGAAAACACGTCCGGATGACTCGACAGAATTCTATCCACCAATGTGGTGCCGGTACGTGGCATACCGATGATGAAAATCGGTTCTTCGTTGGGATGACCCGGCGCAGGCGACGCGCGCACTGTCTCAGCCGCAGCGGTGAACAACGCAGCATCATCGGCCGCGTCGTAACCCACCACGCGCCGCTTGTGCCCGGCCGCACGCACCAGCCAGTCGAACGCGTCGGGATACGCGCCCAGATCCTCGAGTTCCTTCGCCAGCGCGTGCCCGACATGCAGTTTAGCGTCCGCGTCGTCCGGCAGCCGCGTGTACAGCGCCTCCAATTCGGCCACGTGGTTGTCAGCAGCAGTGGCGCGTCGCAGCTGCACTCGGGATGAATGCGCGCGGTACAGCGTCGGTTCAATGTCGATTGCGTGCTGATAGGCCGTCTCAGCGCCGGGAAAGTCGCCGACGAACTGCCGCGCCGCGCCGAGATTGTAGGCATAGCTCGCGTTGTGCGGGTCCATCGCAACTGCACGCTCGAACAGCGGCACAGCCTCCGTATGATCCCCGGTGCGGCTGAACACGACCCCGATGGTGTCCAGCGTCAGTGGCTCATTCGGGCCGGCGACCACTGCGCGACGCGCTGCGAGGCGTGCGTCCAACTGACGGTTCAGTGCGACGAAACACCGCGCCAGATGCGCGTGAAACCGCGCATCATGGGCATCAAGCCGAATCGCGCGTTCCAGCACATCCGCGGCCTTGGCGAAGTTGTTGTGCTCTGCGGCGATCAGCGCAAGCAGAAAGAATGCGGATGCGTAGCGCGGCTCGCGCTCGAGTATTCGCATGCACCATTGATGGGCCGACTGGTACGATCGGTTCGCCAAAGCGCTTTCCGCTTCGCGATACCACGCGGCGCAGATGTTGTCAGAGGGCGTGATTTCGGGCATATCGGCCATGGTAGCCAGATCCGCTGCAGAAATGGGGTAGGCGGGCGCCGGTTTTGGATGGGTAGATTGCCCTGCGGGGCATGGGGGGAACGAACATGAACGCCAATCGAATCTTTCGAAAGACACCACTGGCCGCAGCCATCGGCGCCCTGGCGCTGCCGCTGTCGAGCTGGGCACCGCACGTCTCCGCGCAAGAGCAGGAATTGCTGATTGAAGAGCTGATTGTCACGGCCACGCGCCGCTCAGCCACAGTGCAGGATGTTCCGATCAACATCGCTGCCGTATCTGGCGCCGAGATCGAGCAGCAGGGCTTCACCAACCTCGCCGAGCTGGCGTCGTGGGTGCCGGGTCTGCACGTCGTCGATCAGGGGGCGCGCGGCACCGGCCGGATCGTGGCGCGCGGCCTGAATGCGGACCCGCTGGCGCCCGCGGAAGCGCTGAGCAACGACGGCGGAGGTATGGTCGCAACGTACCTCGGCGAAATTCCCATCTACATCGATCTGCAGCTGAACGACATGCAACGCGTGGAAGCGCTGCTGGGGCCGCAAGGTACGCTGTACGGGGCCGGCACGATGGCCGGCGCGATCCGCTACATCCCGAATCGGCCGGCGTTGGATAAAACCGAACTTGCCGTGCGCGGCAGCGGCTATGGCTACTCTGGATCGTCCGAGCTTGGCGGCGACGGCGGTGCCACATTCAACATTCCCATCACCGACACGCTGGCATTTCGCGGCAGCTACGACTACCGCAGCGATCCGGGCTTCATCAGCTACGACTATCTCGTCCGGGAAGTGGGCGTGTCGAACCCTGATCCGGATTTTTCGGATCCCGCCGACGTCGCTGCGAACCTGCACCAGCAGGACAACGCCAACGACGTGGAAACCAAGTCCGGTCGCGCCGCGTTGCGCTGGCAGCCCATCGACCAGATTGATGCGACGCTGACCTACTACTTTCAGTACCAGGATGCGGGCGGACGTAATGTCAGCTCGAAAGACGCACTGAACACCAATGATTACACGGCCGGCATGCGCGTGCTCGAACCCAACAAACGCGACAATCAACTGGTGGCGCTGGAGGTGATCTCGGACCTCGGCTTTGCTGAACTCACGTCCGCCACCGGCTATGCCCGGTACAAGGAGCACGGCCACCGGGACCAGACGGATCTGCTGATTACGCTGGAATACAGCTATGAGGCTTTCCCGTCATTCACCGCGTTCACTACGGAACGCGAGGACGACGACACGTTCACGCAGGAGCTGCGGCTGGTATCGACCTCGGCCGGACGCTGGGGCTGGATCGTCGGCGGCTTCTACAAAAACCAGGACGCCGACGGCGACAGCAAGGAATTCACACCGGGATTCGATGCATTCGCCGTGGCGGAGTTCGGCGGAATTCAGTTGCGCCCCGACAATCTGGAGTACATCTCGAAGCAGAAGTCCAAGCTCAAGGAATACGCGGGTTTCGGCGAACTCTCATATCAGGTCACGGATGCCTGGCAGGTGACGTTGGGGGCGCGCTGGTACAAGTACGAGTTCGATACCCGCCTGGCAGTGGACATCCCACTGGCGAACACCGTTTACGGTGGCGACCCGCAGGACCAGGTGATTCTCGACTACGAGCCCGCGGACCAGAGCGACGATGGCGTGCTGTACAAATTCAACACGTCGTATCAGATCAGCGACGATGTGATGGCATACCTGACCATCAGCGAGGGCTATCGCATCGGCAATTCCAACGGCCTGCCGCTTTGCCCCGTGCCGCTGCCGCCGAATCAAAACGTTTGCGCGCAACCCGACGAACTCGAATACAAATCCGACACCACCACCAACTACGAGATCGGCGCACACACAACGTGGCTGGACGGCCGTTTGACCGCCAACGGCGATATTTTCTACATCGACTGGCAGGATCCCCAGGTGCAGTCCGCCACCCAGATCGGCCTGCAACCGATCAGGAAGAATGGCAGCGGCGCCGAATCGTACGGCGCGGAACTCGCGTTGAATTTCATGGCAACCGACCGCCTGTCGGCACGCCTGTCCTATTCGTACGCCCACGCCGAGCTGACGGACGAAGTCACAGGGCTGATCGGCACGATCAATCCACCAGGATTCCAAAGCACGATCACCTACCTGCCCGGTGAATCCGGCGATCGGCTGCCAGGCGCGCCCGAACATCAAGGCACGCTGTTTGTCGCGTACGAGTGGCCATTGTCCGCGGGCTATGTGCTGGAACTGAACTATGGCGTCACCGCCATCAGCAACGTGCTGACGCGCACCGGCGACAAAGGATTCGGCGAGCACCTGGACAGCTATGCGATTCAGGATGTCGCCGCGGTGCTGTCGAATAATCAGTGGTCGCTGACCCTGTTCGCCAAGAACGTGTTCGACGAGTACGCCGAGACCAGCGCGTCGCAGACCGTTGCCTTTGTGCAAACGGTGGCCGACATCAACGGCGATCCCGTGTACGTGCGAAGGTATTTGCACGATGTACTGCCGCCACGAATGGTGGGCGTGCGGTTTACGTGGGAGATGGGGGAGTGAATTGGTGCGCCGAACACAGATCGATCAATCTCTGCCGGTAACCTCGATCGACGCATAGTCGAATTCTGGTTGGTCATGATCGACGGCCTTTCCGCTGAGCGCCTCCTCGAGCGCATCTAGAAATCTGTGCCATCCACCCAGCACCGAGTTGGTGATGTCGGCGTCGCTTCTTGATGCTTCGAACATCAGGATGTCCGAGAACCTGAGGAGGCACCCGTCTCGCGCCTCTTCCAGTTCGAAGCGGATCGAGCCACATTCGAGAACGTGCGGTGGTTCGAATCGCCTGACCGTTCCGGTGACGTGCGCCGGCCCTTCACAACCCCCGCCGAACCAGATGCTGAAACGCCCGCCTTCCTTCAATTCGAGCTGCAATCCCGGAAACCACTTCACAAGCTGTGCGGGCTCGGTGATGGCAGCCCATACGCTGGCAATCGAGTGGGCCAGGTGACGCTCGAAGCGGACAAATTTTCGACCATCGGCGAGCGTCCCGACTGAGCCATATCCCAAGGCAGCACCACCGGTCACGTTGTTGGTGTTAATAGTCGTTGGACCTTGATTTGATTGGCGCGCCCGGCGCGGTTCGAACGCGCGACCTTTGGCTTCGGAGGCCAACACTCTATCCAGCTGAGCTACGGGCGCATCGGCGGGCGGCCATGATACGCAAGCCGTCCCGACAGCGTCCACTGCGCGGCCCGCGTGAACCGCTTCACAGAACTCACGGCAGAGCAGACGGCGTGCGACGCAGCTAACTGTTTTATTGGAGCCGCGACGCATGATGGCCGGGTCCGTCCCGCATCTGGGTCGCCCGTCTGTTCGATGGACGAGAGTTTAAAAAGGATTGAATCTCGTGGCGTTTTCGACTCTTTCATTCGTGATCTTCGCTGCCCTGTCAGCCACCGGCTTCATGTTCGGCTGGGTGGCGCGGCGCGTCATCTCCACCCGTCGCGAAGCCGATCTGCAGCGCAATATCTATGAAGCCAAAGGCGCCGTGCCGCAGATGGAATCTGCGCTGCGCAACCGCGAAGGGCGCATCACCACACTGACGACGGAAAATCAGGCGCAGCGCGAGAAGCTGACGCACCTGGAGGCTGCCCAATCGGTGAAGGATGCCGAGCTCGTCAAACGCGATCGCGAAATCCGCCTGGTGCGGTCAGAGCTTGCACTGCTCAAAGACGGCGGGCTCGAAGACGAATCATCGATGTTCGAGGAAGGCGAGCCGGGTGAGGCCACTGACGCTGATGCGCGCCACGCGCTGGCGATCAAGAAGCTGGAGGCGCGCTACGAGTCGTTGAAGAAGGGCTTGATTCAGCGCGATGACCGGATCGCGGAGTTGGAAACCGAACTCGCGGGCGGCCGGGGTAAGACAAGCGCGGTTGCACTCGAACTCGAACATGCCACGCTTGAAGAGTCTGTCAAATCCCTTGAGGAATCGCTGGCCAGTCGCGATGCGCTGATCAACGATCTACAGACGCGCCTCAGCCACGAATCGGAACAGCGTGAACTACTGGAAGCGCTCGCCAAGCGGCGTAGCGATGCAAATCGTGGTCTGAAGGACACGGCCGCAAAACTCGAGGTGCAACTGCCCAAGCTGACGGAATCGATCAAGGCGCGCGAGGATGTCATCGCAGCGCGCGAATCAACGATTGCGGCACTGACGGGACAACTGCGTGAGGAAACTGCTGCGAAGACAGGGCACGCCGCCACGATTGTGGAGCTGCACGCCTCGCTTGCGGCGCGTCAGGCCGAGCTGACCCAGCACACGGCCACCGCGCAGGCCACGCAACAGCAGCATGCGGCGCAGCTCGAAGCGATGAAGCAGCAGCACGCGGCACAGCTGGAAGCAATGAAACACAGACACATTGCGCAGGCGGAGACTGCCAAGCATCAACAGACGACCGAACTCGAGACCACGCGTCACCAGCTGGTGCAAAAGATCGAAGCGGCAACACAGACATCCGCGCAGCATGAACAGCACATTGCCGCATTGACCAACGACCTGACACTGGTGCAACAGAAACTCGCCACCACACAGGCGCAGTTGGCAGCGCGCAGCGAAGAGGTCAATCTGCACACTCAGCGTGCACAGGACGCGGACGCCAAGCTGCGCCAGAACGACAACGCCTCCACATCGCTGACGCAGGCGCTGCGCGACCGGGATGCGGTGATCGACGCGCTACGCACCGATGTCGCGCGCCTTGAACGCCAATGTGCCGACGCAGTGGCGGAAATTCCGGTTGCCGCCAGCGAAGTGGCGCCGCCGATTCTCACCACCACGGTGGTCGAGTCTGCGGCGGATGCCAGTCATCCTGCGGAGCTGCAATTCGCGGCCATTCACGAACACGCGGCAGCCACCGAGCGCGAACTCGACGCCGCAATGCGTGAAATGAAGACCCTCTCGAGCCGCACAGCCGAACTGGAGTCCAAGCGAGCCTCACTCGAAGGCCTGCTGCGCGACAAGGATGCCTCGTTGACGGAGCGGGCACGGCGCATTGAAGATCAGCAGGATCAGCTCGCGCGACTCGAAGCACGCATCGATGAACGCAATGTCGAGATCGCTGCACTGAAGCGTGCGCCGCAGGAAAAGCCTGCCACGGGGGCGCGGGCAACGCCGCACTGAGCGGTTCTACCCGTTGCATCGACTAGCGTTTACAGTGGCGCATCCTCGCCATGTAACGCCGCCTCATGATCCGTCTGCCGATGTTTGTGCTGTCCATCGCTGCCCTCACCGCGTGCAACAAAGCGCCGGATTCCTTTCCCAATGCTCACATCACCGATCTGGGTAAGCAGCGTTTCGCGCGCACCTGTGCGATGTGCCATTTGCACGGTGAGGGGGGCGCGCCGCGCGTCGGCGATCGTGATGCCTGGGCATCGCGTCTGTCGCAAGGGGAAGACGTGCTGCTCGCGCATACCATCGATGGTTTCAACAACATGCCGCCGCTGGGCTACTGCATGGACTGCGAGGGCGATGATCTGCGCGCCTACATTGCATTCATGTTGGCGGGCGCCGGCTCATGAAACACCTCACGCGCCGCGCCCTGCTGCTTCGCTCGCTACTGGCCGCGGGATATCTGAGCGCAGCTCGCACCGGCGTCGCAGCGACAACCGGATCCCCAGCTTCGCTGCCGTGGCACAACTGGTCCGGCGGACTCAGTGCCGCGCCCGCCGGACGCTTCGCGCCCGCGTCGGAAGGCGAATTGCTCGACTTTCTGAAACAACACAGCGGGCGACTGCGTCCCGTCGGCGCGGGGCATTCCTTCTCATCACTTGTGCCCACTGACGGCACCCTCGTGGTGCTGGATCGTCTGGATGGACTGCGCGCGCACGATGCCAACACGCTGGAAGCAACCTTCGGCGCCGGCACACGATTGTCGGAGACCGGACCTGCGCTCCAGGCAATCGGGCAGGGCATGTTCAATCTGCCGGATATCGATCGCCAGACGTTGGCGGGTGCGATCGCAACTGCCACCCACGGCACCGGGTTGCGCTTGAATACGTTGTCGAATTACGTCACGGGATTGCGCCTTGTCACGCCCGCTGGCGATGTGCTGGATCTGGATGCCACCCATGAGCCTGCATTGTTCGCGGCCGCGCAGGTGTCGTTGGGCGCGCTGGGGTTCGTGACTGAAGTGCGTATGCGCAACCGGGCTGCGTACAAGTTGCGTGAGACCGGATACATCGCGCTCACCGAAGACGTGCTCGCAGATTTCGACGCAAACGCGGCTGCGCATCAGCATTTCGAGATGTTTCCGCTCACGCATTCCAAATACGCCAGCGTGCAAGTGATCGATGAGACAGATGAGCCCATCCACAATCCGCCCATCCCGCCAGATGAAGCCGACGGGTTCGACGACATCATGCGCGGCATTGCAAAAGTGCCAGTGATGGCGCGTGCGGCACTGATCAATGCAGCAGTGGAGAACGCGCCGCCATCTGATCCGGTGGTAGACGTGTCGTACAAAATCCTTGCCAACGTGCGCAACTATCGCTTCAACGAGATGGAGTATTCAGTGCCGCTGGATGCGGGTGCGGCGTGTCTGCGCGAAATTCTGCGCACCATCGAGGAAAAGCAGATCGACGTGGTGTTCCCGTTGGAATACCGCTATGTGGCAGGCGACGATCTATGGCTCAGCATGTTCACGGGCGGGCCACGCGCGGCGATTTCGATTCACCGCGATGCGCGCTTCGACTATCGGCCGTATTTCGATGTCATCGAACCGATATTCTGGAAGTACGACGGCCGCCCGCACTGGGGCAAGGTGCATTCGCTGACACACAAGCAGTTGTCGCGGCTGTATCCGAAATTCGGCGACTTCCTCGAACTACGCGAAGCATTAGATCCCACGGGTCGCCTGTTGAATGCGCATCTGCGCAGCTTGTTCGGCATCAGCGGATGAAGCGCCGCGACCTGTTGCTGGGGAGCGCCGGCGTGGCGGTAACCGCTGCGGGCGCGACGGTGTTTTGGCGACCCAGGGATCAAGGTGCGGATCACGATAACTACTTCAGCGCGCTGAACGATCTGCTGAAACGCGATGGTCCAGGCCATCCCGTGATGCTCGTCGATCTTGCGCGCATGAATCACAACATTGATGTGCTCGCAGCTTCCGTGGGGCCCGACAAGACGTACCGCGTCGTCGTCAAATCTCTCCCCTCTGTAGATTTGTTGGCACATGTTATGGATCGAGCGAAGACACGCGCGTTGATGGTTTTCCACCAGCCGTTCCTCAATACGATTGCGCTGGCGTTTCCGGATGCTGATGTGCTGCTCGGTAAGCCGATGCCTGTGGCCGCTGCACGGCAGTTTTATCGGCAGCTCGGTGAAGCGACATTCGATCCGTCGCGCCAGTTGCAGTGGTTGGTCGATTCCCACGCACGGCTGCTGCAATACCAGGCACTGGCGCGCGAGCTTGGCGTAAAGATGCGCATCAACATCGAGATCGACGTGGGCTTGCACCGCGGTGGGCTCGACGCGTACGAATCGCTGGATCCACTGCTGGCTACCGTATCCGCAGACCCCGAGCACCTCGAATTCGCGGGATTCATGGGCTACGAGCCACACCTCACCGGCGTCGATGGGCTGCAGGATCCCGCCGTGCAGCAGGTCCTCGCGCGCTATCGCGGCTTCATCGAACGAGTGGGGCATTTGGTGCCTGGCACCAAATTCCCCACCCCCAGCGTAGCTGCCGGGCGGCTGACGTTCAAAGGCGCGG
>JAQBCT010000229.1:0-3861 GCA_032124855.1 Gammaproteobacteria bacterium | reverse complement strand
GCGCTGACGGCTTCGAGCGCGGTGGGGCAAAAGGTGCCTGGCACCATTTGCCCCACCCATAGCGCTACCCCATGGGATACAGAATCTCTTTCGTCACCGCATCGATCTTCTGCATGACCTCCGCACTCAGCGTGAGATCGGCCGCGGCGAAAATCTCGGGTAGCTGCGCGGCGCGCGTCGCACCCACGATGGTGGATGCCACAAAGTCGTGCTGCTTGCTCCAGGCCGTGGCGAGCGTCACTACCGAGATACCCGCTTCCTCCGCGATTGCCTTGAAGCGTGCCGTTGACGCCAACGTCTTTTCGTTGATGAACCGATTCACCATTGCAGCCTGGCGGCCACCGACGTTCCGGTAGTTGGTGAAGCGCGCACCTTGCGGCTCGGCGCCATCGTTGTACTTGCCCGACAACACACCGCCACCGAGCGGCGAATACGGAATCAGGCTGACCTGCTCTTGCCGGCACGCCTGCGCCAGTTCGTCTTCGAAGCGGCGGTTGTTCAGGCTGAAGTTATTCTGGATCGTCTCGTAACGGGCAAAGCCGTTCATCTCCGACACGGCCAGGCTCTTCGTCAGGCCCCATGTGGTTTCGTTGCTGCAACCAATCGCACGCACCTTACCCACGCGCACCAGCTCATCCAGCGTATCGAGCATCTCCTCAAAACGTGCGCCGTGATCCGGCCAGTGTGTCTGATACAGATCGATGTAGTCGGTCTGCAATTTAGTGAGGCTGGCCTCCACGGCACGCACGATGTTGTGCCGGTCGAGTGTGGTCATGCCGGAGCGCACCGCGGCTTTGATCCAGCCGTGACTGGGCCCGGACACTTTCGTTGCAATGATCAGCGCATCGCGCGGCTTGGTTTTCATCCAGCGGCCGAGGATTTCCTCCGTACGACCGGCGTACTTCGGATCGGGCGGCACCGGGTAGTTCTCGGCCGTGTCGTAGAAATCGATGCCGGCCTCGAAGCTGCGGTCGAGAATCTCGATCGCAGCTTTTTCGTCGGCCATGGAGCCGAAGGTCATGGTGCCCATGCAGATCTCTGATACGACGATGCCACTGCGGCCGAGTCGGTTGCGTTTCATCTAGTCTCCGTTGTTGACCTGAATTGATGCACAAGATAGGTGGGCGCCGGCTGCGCGATGCCCTTGAATTCGAGATCACCGATATGCTCGGCCTGCACTGCGTCGCCCAGCATGGTGTGCACGCGCTGTGAGATCAGCACCTGGCCACCCTTCGCTTCGCCGCAGATACGCGAGGCCAGATTGGTCACTGTGCCGATGGCGGCGTATTCATAGCGGCCTTCGAAACCCACTTGACCGCACGTGGCGAAACCCGCCGCCACGCCCACACCCAGGTGCAACTCATGTCCGCGGCGCCGCCACGTCTGTGACAGTGCCGCGGCCGCATCACGCATTGCCAGGGCCAGGGCCACCGCGCGCCGCGCCGGTTCATCGCACGGCACTGGATCGTTGAAAATCACCATCATGCCGTCGCCCAAAAACTGCGCCAGCGTGCCGCCATGCTCAAACACCAGTGGCCCGACCGTATTGTGCATTTCTGCGATCACGGCCATCACGTCTTCGGGTTCAGCGCGTTCCGCGAATGGCGTAAAGCCGCGTAGATCGCAGAACAGTACAGCCACTTCACAGCGGTGGCTGTTCAGCGACTCGATGCCACCAGAGGTAATCACATCGGCCAGCTGCGGTGGCAGGAATCTGCGCATCAGGCTGAGGCGTTCCACGTCCTGCACCTGACTGGCCACGCGCTGTTCGAGCTGGCGGTTCCAATCGCGCAACTCATCTGCCTGCGCTTCCACCCGCGCAAGCAGCGCATGTTCATTGTCGCGCAGCCGCTTCTTCTCCATGCAGGCACCGATGCGCGCCTTCAGCAGCACCGGGTCGAACGGTTTCGTCAGATAGTCCTCCGCGCCGGCTTCGATGCAACGCACGACGCTCGCCATGTCGTCGAGTGCAGAAATCATGATCACGGGAACGTCGCGAATCGCTGGATCTGCGTGATGCCGTTCGAGCACTGCGAAACCATCGAGGCGCGGCATCATCACATCCAGCAGCACCAGATCGATGCCGCCGGCCGCCATCCGCTCTAACGCTTCCACACCGTCGCGCGCATCTACCACACCGTAACCCAGCCGTTGCAGCCGCCTCCCTAGCACATCGCGATTGGCCGCGTCGTCGTCAACGACCAGGATCGTTTCGAGCCGTCCCTCGCGCGGTGCTCCGGCAACGCCAGGTTCGCTGGCGCTGTTGGGTTCTCCGGTCGCAAGTCTGTGTGCCAGTTCGTCCAGGCGCGCGGCGGCGGTGGTGAGGCGGTCGATGTCTGCCTGGGGCAGCGTGCCGGGCAATGCGCTCAGTGTGGCTGTTGCAGCCTGCAGTTCGCTGACGTGCGCGCTCAGACGCGCGGCGGCCTCGCCGGGTGTGCGGTCGGTATCGATGATGCCAGGCACCAGTTCCAATACCAGCCGCGCCACCGAGCGAATGCGCTGCAGCTGCGTTGTGCTCTCACTCGGCAGTCCTTCCTCTTCGAGCAGCAGCTCCGCGTAGCCGATGAGATGATTCACCGGCGTGCGCAGTTCATGGCGCAGTTCGCGCGTCTGCTCGTCGCCCAAGCTCACGCTGGGCGATGCAGTGCGCAGATCTTGTTGCCGTCGGGGTCGCGCAGGTAGGCGAGGTAGATATTGTTGTCACGCAATCCCGGCGGGTCTTCGCAGGTATTGCCGCCGTTGGCGACACCGGCTGCGTGGAATGCATTGCCCTGCTCGGCCGACTTGACGGCGAATCCAATGGTGCTGCCGTTGCCGTGCGTGGCGGGCTGGCCGTTGATGGGCGTTGAAATCGCGAACACGCCGGCGGGGCTCATATAGAAATAGCGGTTCTTGTTGGCCACGCCGGGGCCGATGCCGATCGTGCCCAGCACGGCATCGTAGAATTTCTTTGAAACTTCGAGATCATCAACACCGAGCATCACGTGGCTGAACATAGCTCTCTCCAGTGGGGAATTGTGGAATGAACGACCGAACGAAAATCAGCAGCTGAATAGAGCGCAGGAAATCGTTCCGGACGCTGCGTATGTTACGACGCCGCGACGCCCAGCGCCGCCATCTTCTCCAACAGTCTCGGCAATTCGACTGGCTTGGTGTCGTAGTCGTCGCAGCCGGCTTCCATCGCTTTCTCGCGATCGCCGGCCATCGAATGGGCCGTCAGTGCGATCACCGGGATGTGTCTGGTGGTGGCGTCGGCCTTGATCGCGCGGGTGGCCTCCCAGCCGTTCATCACCGGCAGGCTCATATCCATCAGCACGATATCGGGGCGTTCGGTTTTCGACATCGCCACACCTTGCGCACCATCGAGGGCGAATGCCACTTCAAAGCCGCGTCGCTGCAGCCGGCGCGACAGCATGTCGCGGTTCATTTCGTTGTCTTCAACCAGCAGCACTTTCGGCATCTGTCGCACTCCTGTCAGGGCTGGCGTCGACGACCACCGACGGCAGCGTGACGGTAAACGTCGAGCCGGCGCCCGGCGTCGAGTTCACCGAGATATCACCGCCCATCATCACGCAGAACTGGCGGCTGAGCGCCAGGCCCAGCCCGGTGCCGCCATATTTGCGCGCCGTGTGGGCCTCGGCTTGCGAGAAGGCTTCGAACAACCGCGCCATCTGTTCGTCGGTGATGCCGATGCCGGTATCGGCAATTGCGAACGTATGCGTCGCGGTGTCGGGGTGGCGTCGCACCGTCAGTGTAATCGCACCGCCTTCGGTGAACTTGGCCGCGTTCGACAGCAGGTTGAACAGCACCTGGCGCATCTTCACGAGATCGGCGTGCAGCACGCCCGCGTCCTCGGCGCAG
>JAQBCT010000228.1:0-3930 GCA_032124855.1 Gammaproteobacteria bacterium | reverse complement strand
CGTTGCGCCACAGGCCATGGCGAAGCAAAACGCCGCGATCAGCTTGTACATCGGTCTCTCCTGCGTCGAAATGGGGGCGATCATACCGAGTCCGACCGGTGCAGGCATTCCAGTTAGTTTGCGGTGCCCGTCAGCGACGTGGCGACGTTACTTCAGGCAATAAGCTCCGGCATCGGCGTGCGTTCGTAGGCCGGGGGGATTGGTACACCATGCAGGGCGAGCAGCGTGGGCGCGAATTCGCGCAAGTCGCCGTCGCGGGTCACGCCTGGCCTAAAGCGCGGTCCAGCGACGAGTAATCCACCGTCTGGCGTGTGATTACCCGAACGTTGCTCCGTAATGAAGCCTTCCATGCGACCAATCGAGGCCGACTCCAGCGCATGCACAGGCGCCTCGGACGCCCATGCAATGCCAATGTCCGGCAACTCGTCATTCAGCGGACCCGGATAGTCGCGCCGCGGGTAGACGACCTCGGCCACCGGACTGCGTCCCGTTGCGGGATTCACGAGCGCCTTGAATTCGCGTTCCAGAAATTCCAGCAGTGCCTCGTATTCCTCACCCGGTGCGACGGCGCCCTTCGGCTCACGCCCCCGCAGATTCACACGCAGATAGCTGGTGCCCACCTCCGCTACCTGAAACGCGCGCGTGTCGCGCCAAAGCGCGCGTTCGCGTCCAGTGAGCCGCCGCACGAGCGGGCGCAGCGACACGGGTAGATGTTTCTTCAGGCGTCGCGAAAGCGACTCGGGCTGACTCATCCACTCGACCTGCGCGTCTGGCGCACCTGCCACAACCGCCGGCGGTCCTTCCGAAGTCGTCACATCGCTACTGGGTGCATACAGCCCCCACCGCTCGAGCAGTCGCGGCACCAGATGATCCGCACGGTAGTTCGCCTCCATGCCCCTGTCAGCGATCACCACCACGTTGACGTCTTCGCCCGCTTCAGCACAGATGTGCGCGCATTCGGCGTCGAGTAGTTGATAGAGCTCAGTCAACACAGGCGCCAGTGGATGATCGGGTCCCGCATAGTTCGGATGATCCGGATCCTGGTACTGCCAGAAAAAGTGGCCGCCTTTATGGACTTCCCCGAATCCCGCAAATACCACACCCCAGGCCTCGTCGCGGCGCAGGAACGCGCGGATCAACTTGCCCTTCAGTGCAACGCCGCGCACCAGCTTCTCGTTCAGTGCCCGGATCGCCGCGTGGTCGGTTTGGGTTGCGCCATAGTGAGTCAGCGGATGCAGCCCGCACGTTGCATCGACGAAGTCATCCACATCCTTGCTGCTTGTGGCGTAGCGCCAAAGCTTGAACTCCGTTCCCCAGTCGATGACCTGGGTGAGGTTCTTGTTGGGGCGCGGCCGATCGACGGGCAGATCCACCACCGTTGTGCGCACGCCCGCCTTCGACAACGGCACGTAGAAAGGCTCTGCGCGCACGATACGCGCGTCCGTCTCAACTTCCTCGTACGTACCAACGCGCAGCTGGCTCGTGTGCAGATAACCGTGGTGGGCCGCACTGACACCGCACGCGGCGTTAACCCACTCGGAACCCTGCAATGTCGAACCGTGTGTCGCCACAAAGCTGCCCTGCTGCAGCTGCGCACTCAACCACGGCATACGGCCCTTCGCCGCGAGTCGGCGTGCGAAGGAAAAGTCGAACGAATCGAGCCCAAAAATTAGCGTCCGCGTTGCCTGTGGAATCATCGATGCCCCTCCCCAATCAAACGCCGCATCAGCTCGACGTAATCGTTCGTCACACGGTCCCACGAAAATTGTGTTGCCCGCGCCCGCGCCGTCGTGGCACGCGCTGGATTCGCGCCGTGGTGGTGGTGTGTCACGATGGCGCGCGCCAGCGCAGCCGCGTCACCCGCTGGTACCAGGGCGCCGGCGCAATCCGCCAACACATCACGAATGCCGCCGACGTCCGAGCCAATCACCCACGCGCCGCAAGCGAGCGCCTCAAGCACCACGAGGCCGAACGGCTCCGTAATTGACGGGACGATCACCGCATCGGCAGCGGCAAGTCGCAGCCGATACTCGGGCAGATCACGATGGATGAATCCGTGAAACTGCACGGCCGGCGCGGTGTCGCGAACCTTCGCTGCATAGGGCGTGATCGCCTCGGAATCGCCAAACGCGCCGCTGAGCGATCCAATCGCATCCGCCACCAGGGGGATTTGTTGGCGCGCCAGTGCAACTGCGCGGACAAATACGTGCGTGCCTTTCTCGGGCGCCACGCGCCCGAGGCAGGTCACGCGAAATTCGTCCACCGGGATGCCAAGTGAGCGCCGCGCTTCAATCCGATCGAGACGCGGCCAGATCGCACCATCGATACCGTTGGGGATGACAGTGACGTTGGGACTCGCCAACGCGCACTGGGTTTGTGCGTTCAGCGCGACCAACTGGTCAACGGCTCGTAACGCCGCTCGATCGAGCCGCCGCGACAGCAATGCAAGGGGGTGTTTGCGGATTCGCCGCTCCATCGTCCAGTTCAGCATATGCGCCGTCCACACCAACGGCACCGGACAGTCCTTTCCGAGCAACCGCACGTGCCCGCGCTCGTGGACGTGGACAACATCGAACGAATCTCGCTCAAGCAATGATCGAATCATGTTGGGCAATACCCGGCTCGATGAGTTTACGGTGGCTGGATATGACAGCCGACGCGGCAGCGCCGTGCTAACAGGCGATGTCGGCAGTTCGTACACGGACACGGCAGCCGCAAGCGTCGGGCGCGCGTCCGGGCACGGGCTATCGATCAACGTAACCTGGTGGTGCCGCTCGCTGAAACCATTGGCGAGGTGGCCAATCACGGAACTCACCGGTCCCGCGGCGCGGGTTCCCACCGTCCCGCTGCCGGCGATTTCCAGGATTTTCAAGGTGTGCCCTATCGAACTAACCGGAGCATCCTAGGCGTTTCCCGCCTTGTGCCTGCGCGCTCCTTGCGAAGCAGTTGTAAGCAATCATGGGTTGATCGGCTGACTGAATTGCGGTCATTCACTGGTTTCACCATGAGGCGCCACGCATACTCTGCGAGCTGACGTTCGGACCCCACCCTATGGGCTACGCAAAAGATCGTTGCGTGATCGACGCCGACAGCCATCTCATGGAGTGGCCCGGATTCCTGACCGAGAACGCGCCAGAGAAAATCCGCGATGCGCTGCCTCCGATTGGCGGCGGGACGGGCGGCTTTCAGATCAAGCCGTACTCGCGCAGCGCGAAGGATCACGACGCCCTCGTCGCGCTTGGGGACGATCTCGTACGGCGCGGTCCGAAATGGCACGAAGCGCTTGGCGCAATCGATCCTGCGGAGCGATCCGAAGCGCTCGACCTGCTTGGTTTCGAATACGAGGTGGTGTATTCGTCGCTTTGCGCGCCGCTGTTCAATATCGACGACGCTGCGCTGCGTTACGCGGCATACCGTGCGCACAATCGCGCGATGGCGGGATTCTGTGCAAGCGACCCACGCTTACTTGGCGTTGCGCTGTGCGACATGGACGAGCCGGATCGCGCGCTCGAGGAACTTGCGTTTGCCCTGGATCTGGGACTGCGAGAGGTGTGGCTGCCGGCGCGCGCGCCGGGTGGCGCGTCGCCCGGACACAACAAACACGATCGCTTCTGGGCATGTCTGGCGGAACACCGGGTGCCGTTCGTGCTGCATGTCGGCAGCGGACCGCTGCAGATCGACGAAACCTGGCGCAACAACGGCCGTGTGCCGCCCGTGCGCATGCCCGTTGCCGAGGTCATCAATTCGAAGGACCTGATGGTCGTGTATCACCCGGCGGAACGGTTTCTGTCGGTGCTGATCCTCGACGGTGTACTGGAGCGTCATCCGACGCTGCGTGGTGGCGCAATCGAGATGGGCGCCGGCTGGGTGCCCGATATGCTGCGTCGGCTCGACCATGCCGCCGAGATCTGGAGCCGCTCCGAGGCAGAG
>JAQBCT010000227.1:0-7155 GCA_032124855.1 Gammaproteobacteria bacterium | reverse complement strand
GGAGCGGAAGCGGATCGGCGGCCCTCGACGCGACGCTCTTCTTCTCGCCGCGATGTGGCTTCACAGGTCAGGTCGTTCAGAGTTACGGACCAAACGACACGGGCACCTACGACGTCGCTGCGCAGTACGGCAGCGCCAACCTCGAAGGCATCGCCAAAATGGAAAGCTATCCAAATCTCGCAATGCTCTGGAGCGCCCGCAACGACGTGCAGGTTTCGTGCGCGATGTTCGACCTTCGCAGCGGGCGCGGCTGCCGCGGTTTCAGCCGCTCGGCGAAAGCGCAGCTCACCTGGGAGATGGTGTTGCGCGAGGAACGTATCGCGGCGCCGGCGAACAACGTCGTGACACGCCCGCACGCAAGAAGCCGCGATGACCAACCGAAGTCCGCCGCGGCTGCGCGTCTACGGCGATATGCGCTCCGGCAACTGCTACAAGATCGCGCTGCTGTTGAACCACCTGGCAATGTCCTACGAATGGGCGGCGATCGACATCATGAAGGGCGGCAGCCGCACGCCGGCGTTTCTGGCACGTAATCCCAACGGCCGGATTCCGGTGCTGGAACTGCCCGACGGCCGCCACCTCGCAGAGTCGAATGCCATCCTGAATTTCCTGGCCGACGGCACCGCATGGTTGCCAACGGATCCGTGGTTGCGCGCCCAGGTGCTGCAGTGGCAATTCTTCGAGCAGTACAGCCACGAGCCGTATATCGCCACGGCCAGGTACATCGCGAAATATCTCGGCCTGCCCAGTGAACGCCACGCCGAGTACGAGGCGAAGCAGTCAGGGGGCCACGCGGCGCTGCGCGTGATGGAGAGCCATCTGACGCACCACGACCATTTTGTTGGCGACGGGCCCTCCATCGCCGATCTATCGCTGTATGCATACACGCACGTTTCCGACGAAGGCGGCTTCGCGCTGGATGCCTACCCGGCAGTGCGCGCGTGGTTGGACCGCGTCGCGGCGCTGTCCGGACATCTACTCATGAGCGCACAGCCAGGCCGAGACTGATCTGTCAACAAGGGGAAGCGGAGTGAACGTGAAAAAGCTTGGAACAGTTGCAGCCATCGCCCGCTATCCCGTGAAGAGCATGGGCGGGGAGTCGCTCCACAGCGTGGCACTGCATGATCGCGGCATTGCCGGTGATCGCGCCTGGGCCGTGCGCGATGAAGTTCGTGGCGGGGTGCGCGGCGCCAAACGATTCCCGCAATTGATGCAATGCTCGGCGCGCTACCCCTCACCGCCACAAGGATTCGACTCACAATCCGCACTGCTGCATCTGCCCGACGGACGCGAGTTCGACACCAGCGCCAAGTCGCAGGCTGAATCGGCGCTGTCTGATCTGGTCGGTGGACCTGTGACGCTGTGGCCACTGCTGCCGGCCTCCAATCACGAGCATTACAAACGTGGTGCGCCGGCATCCGCCGATCCGATGACCGAGTGGCGCAACGTATTTGCACGCACGGCCGATGAACCGCTGCCCGACCTGTCAAAGTTCCCACAGGAACTGATGGAATACGAATCGCCCTTGGGCACTTACTTCGACGCTTTTCCGTTGCTGCTCGTGTCGAACAACTCGCTCGATCACCTGAATCGGCTGGCGCCCCAGTCACGTTTCGATGTGCGCCGCTTCCGCCCCAATCTGCTGCTGGATCTCGACAGTGACGAGCCGTTTTCCGAACGCGCCTGGTGTGGCCGACGCGTGCGCGTGGGTGGCGTCGTACTGGAGATCACGCTGGAGTGTCCGCGCTGCGTGATGACGACCCATGCATTTGCCGATCTGCCCAAAGATCCCAAGGTGATGCGGACGCTGGTCAAAGAGGCCGGCGGCAATCTCGGTGTGTACGCGCGCATCCACGAACCGGGTCACGTCGCGGTGGGCGATCCCATCGAACTGTTGGACTGACACCGCCGAAGGCGCGCGGAGCTGTCACAAACCCGTCCCGACAGCCGTCTATTGGACAGGAAGGTTGAAGAGACGGGAGCGATCATGTGGCAACGACTGGTAGTAGGGGTGCTCGCAGCAGTTCTGGCATTCAATGGCCTTCATATGTTGCTGGCGCCGGTCCACTGGTATCCGTCCATCGCCAGCGTGCCGCACACCGGCCCATTCAACGCACACTTCATTCGCGATATCGGCTGCGCGTACGTCGCGGCCGCCATCGGCCTGGGTATTGGCGCGTGGCGGGCGCGCTGGCTCGTACCTGCAGCGTTACCTGCGCTGGCGTTTCTCGGGTTGCATGCACTGGTCCACGCGTGGGAGTCGCTAGTTGTGCACAGCGCAGCCGCGGCGCACGCGGATGCGACGGATTTTGTCGGGGTTTACGGGCCGCCTGTGCTGATCCTCATCACGTTGTTCACCGCGCAGACCACCCGGGAGGCCTGAGATGATTCGCAAACTACTGCATCGAACCATTGGCGCATTCGAGCGCCGCTACGACTACGACGCTACCTATATGCACGAAATTGCCGATACGTCGGTCGGTGCCTTCATAAAGCTCGCGCTGGCGCAGGCGCTGAATGCCCATCGCGACGGCGTGCCACCCGAAGCCTTGTTCGCGGCACGCATCGCCGCAGTGCGTTTCGAAGACTGTGGCCCCTGCGCACAACTGGTGGTGAATATGGCGCTTGAAGCAGGCGTTGCGCCAAACGTGGTGCGCGCCATCGTCGCGCGCGGCACCCAGGCGCTAACGCCCGACGCGCGTCTTGGACTCGAGCTTGCCGATGCGGTGCTGGCACATACATCCTCGGACACGGCACGCGCCGAAGTGCTGGCCCGCTACGGCGAGCGCGGACTGATCACGCTGGCATACGCGATTGCCGCCACACGTGTCTATCCGACGATGAAACGCGTACTCGGTCACGCGCACACCTGCGAACAACTGCGCGTCGGTGACGAATCTGTGATCGCGATGCGTGCTGTGGCATGAACCCCGGGCAGGCCGCTGTCGATGAGTTCGAACGCCACCGCGGCCGACTCGTGGGACTGGGCTATCGCATGCTGGGCACCGTCGCGGCAGCCGAGGATATGGTGCAGGAAACGTATCTGCGCTGGCACCGCGCAACCCCCGGCGAAATTCGCGAACCGGGTGCGTGGCTGCACACCACCATGGCGCGCTTGTGCATCGATGATCTGCGCGCACGCAAGGCGCGCCGCGAGGACTACGTGGGGCCGTGGCTACCCGAGCCATGGCAGACCGCGTCGCCCGACTCAGAACACGCCGAGCAGGCGCTGGAACTCGCCGATGATCTATCCGTTGCATTTCTGCTGATCCTCGAACGCCTCGCGCCGGATGAACGCGCCGCATTCCTACTGCACGAAGTATTCGACGCGAAGTATTCGCAGATCGCCGCAACGCTCGACAAGTCGGAAGCTGCCGTGCGTCAGATCGTATCCAGGGCTCGCGGACGCATCATGCGGGAACGACCCCGCTTTCAGGCGACAAGCGACGCGCAGCGCGATCTGGCGCAACGATTCCAGCGCGCCGTCCTCGAACGCGACGAAGCCGTGTTGTTGGCGATGTTCAAGCCGGACGCAATCCTCACATCCGACGGTGGCGGTAAAGCATTGGCGGCGCTGCGCCCGATTTACGGCGCAGACAAGATCGTGCGCTTCTTCATGGGCGTTACCAAACACGATGACCCCAATCAATTCTTACTCGAGCCGTGCTGGATCAATCAGGCGGCCGGATTCGTATTGCGCAATTCCGACCATTCCGTGTACGCGACGGTAGCGCTGCAAACGGCGGATGGTTTGATCGACGCGATCTATTCAGTTCGCAATCCCGATAAGCTGACGCGCATTCATTAGCGCGTATCATCGGCGTTCGCTTCGTTCACGAGTGTCGCCATGCCAGACCAACCCGGCTTTTTCCAGACGCTGTATACGGCCCGCGCGTTACGGCGCTTCGCTCCCGACGCGATTCCCGACGAGATATTGTTCCAGGTACTCGACGCTGCCATCCGCGCGCCGTCGGGACAGAATGCACAGGACTGGCGATTTCTGGTGGTACGCGATCGCGCAGCGCTAGCAAAATTGCAGGATTTCTCGCTGACGTCGTAGCGCCGGTACCAGGCTCGCTACGGCGACGACCCCGCTGCCATCGACGCATTGCCGCGCTCGCAGCGACTATCGCTGCGCAGCGTGGAATACCTGGTCCATCATCTGGCCGCGTGCCCGGCGGTGATCATCGTGACAGGGCTGCGCGGGCGCCACAGTACGCCGGGTGGCAGCACGTTTCCGGCGGTGCAGAATCTGCTGCTCGCCGCCCGCGCGCTGGGATTGGGCGGTTCCGTATTCAACTTCCCGCTGTCGCACGAAGCGCAACTGCGGGAACTGCTCAAGATTCCCGAAACCAACGAGATCAACTGCGTCGTCCCCATCGGCTATCCGCTGGATAAGCATGGCCCCGTCAAGCGTCATCCGGTGAAGGATGTGGTCTACATGGATGCCTTCGGCACGCGCTGGGATTTCGCCGAGACGCAGCCCGACGAGGGATTTCAGGCGCGCTGGCTCGATTCGAAATCCTAGGAACAACTTTGATGCGGACCTTGTAGGAGGGGCTTCAGCCCCGATCCTTGTTGGAGAAGCCTGCAATGAAGATCGGGGCTGAAGCCCCTCCTACGGACCGTTGGTCAGGCCCGTCGGGCGACCGCGAGGAATACCGGATAGCGGTGTGGACCGCGCGGAACTTCGAAGCAGGTCGAGAAATCGATGTCACTGAATCCCGCGGCCGTCAGCTGCGCCGCGAGTGCGGTGCGATCAAAGCCATGATGCACATCGACGCTGGGCCCATGAAACGAGCCATCCTCGGCATCGAGATCTGCGATACACAGATGCCCGCCGCCAACCAGCAGCGTATGCAGCTTACCCAGCAGGTCCGCGGTATCGGGCACGTGATGCAGCGTCATCATTGAATAGATGAGATCAAACCGTTGATCGGGAATCGGGTCGCGGGTCAGATCCAGCCCGATAACCGCCATTTGCCCGCGACCATGACGGGCCACTTTTTCACGCGCCACGTCGAGCATGCCTGCTGAGCTGTCTGCCATCGTGATCTGGCCGAGGTCCGCCGCCAGCTCGAAGGACAGCAGTCCCGTTCCGGCACCGTATTCCAGCGACGCCATGTCTGCCGACAATTTCACCCGGTCGCGAATGCCGTCGGCCACGGCCACCGCACGTTCGTGTTTCACCGGATCTTCATCCCACGTGGCCGCGCGGGCATCGAAGTCCGTCACGGGCGTCGCCATCAGCTCACCGCCTTCATGAAAGTGCCCAGATCGAAGTAGTCGCGCCACACCTTGATCTTGCCATCTTTCATTTCAAAAACGCCGCAGCACGGCAGATCGACACCCTTCGTACCGACCTTCGTTCGGTCCAGCCGTTCGGCGATCACCACATCGCCGTGCGCAATCAGGTTCAGCACATCCCACTGGGTGGACGTCCAGCCGCGCAGGAACCCCTTGATGAAGGCGCGCAGATTGTCGTGCCCGGTTACCGGCGTGGTGGGCATGTTGTAGTACGTGCCATCGGGCGTGAAATAGTCGACCAGTTCATCGGCATCGAGGCGCGACCACGCCGCGATGAAGTCCCGAACTATCTGCGCATTGTCGGTCATGGCGCCACCTCAACCCTTGCCCGTGGGCACTTCGTTGAACGGGATGCCCTTGTCCGCGCGCGGATCCTGCGGCAATCCGAGCACGCGTTCGGCGAGAATGTTCAGCAGGATTTCATCGGTGCCGCCGGCGATCCGCCCACCGGGTGCCGCCATGAACGTCCCTTGAATCAGCCCCGAGGCCTCAGCGAGTTCCGGATCGTTCACGGCACCTGCCATATCCAGCAGGTCCATGCAGAACGAAGCCATATCCTGAGTCTTGGGAGCGCCAACGGCCTTGCCGATGGAATTCTCGGGCCCCGGTGTCTGGCCCCGCGACATCGCCGTCATCGTGCGATAGCCCGTGTATTTCAGTCCCGCTTCTTCCACGTACCAGTTCGCCAGCCGCGCACGCACAGCGCGATCTTCGATGGCCGGTTTGTCGTCAATGTTGACCTTCTGCGCCAGCTTGTACGCCAGATTGAAGTTCACCCCAGCGCCGCCCGCACCAATGGATGCGCGCTCATTCATCAGCGTCGTCAACGCCACCTGCCAGCCCTGCCCCACCGCACCCAGGCGCTGCGAATCGGGGATTCTCACGTCGGTGAAATAGACTTCATTGAAGTTCGCCCCTCCAGAGATCTGTTTGATCGGCTTCACTTCGACGCCAGGCGACTTCATGTTGAGGAAGAAGTAAGTGAGTCCCTTGTGCTTTTGCGCGGTGGGATCCGAACGCGTCACCAGAATTCCCCAGTCCGAATAATGGGCTCCCGACGTCCAGATCTTTTGACCGTTGATGATCCACTCGTCGCCGCGTTTCTCGGCCTTGGTGCGCAACGCCGCCAGATCCGAACCGCCGGCGGGTTCACTGAACAGCTGACACCAGATCTCTTCACCGCTCGCCAGCTTCGGCAGAAAACGGGCTTTCTGTTCGTCACTGGCGTAGGCCATGAGGGTCGGCGCCGCCATACCCTGCCCAATACCGAATATGCTCTGCGGGCTGTCGAACTTCGCCTCTTCCTGGTTCCAGATGACCTGCTCGATGGCGCTGGCACCGCGCCCCCCGTATTCCTTCGGCCAGCGGATGCAGGCGCGTCCGGCATCGTATTTGCGCTTCTGCCAGAGCCTGGCGCGCTGCAGATAGTCGAGCGCCTCCAGTTCTGCTTCCGCAGGGATGTTGGCCTTCAGCCAGGCACGCGATTCCTCGCGGAATTGTTTCTCTTCGGCAGTGTCGTTGAAATCCATGCTGTTTCCCTCAGGCCACGTTGCTGTGTTCGATTGCCGTGATGAGCCGGTCCTGCCAGTGCGCTTCACTGCCGATATTCACGGACAGCAATTTGGCGCGCCGGTAGTAGAACTGACAGTCGAATTCCCAGGTAAAACCCATGCCGCCATGGGTCTGAATATTCTCTTTCGACGCTAGGTAATACGCCTGGATGGCAGCGACGCGCGATGAGGCGGCCGCCAGCGAGAGTTCAGCCGCGTTGGTATTCAGCGCCCAGGCGCCGTAGTAACCGTTGGAGCGCGCCAGCGTGTTCCTGATGTAGACGTTGGCGAGCTTGTG